>JAGVGX010000228.1 GCA_020056865.1 Desulfobacterales bacterium | reverse complement strand
CAACCCCATGCCTCCCATTATTATCAACGCTTCCGTCATGTCTTTACTCCTGTCTATACAAATATAGAATAAAAAAAGCCGTCATACCGGCAGATTTTCCATGTTAATCGCCCAACTTATTTTATTGAACACCCAGCGATGTTTCACATAGATTACTAATTTTGGGGATCACATGTATAAGCAGCTTTTTAACGCCGTCAACATTATAATTAAACACCTTCATGATTTCATCCCACGACACAGGCGGTTCATCTTCTTTCCAGCAATCATAATCCGTGGACATGGCAACCGCACCATAAGGTATCTGTGATTCATTGGCAAGAATTACCTCCGTAGCAATCGACATGTTAATAACATCAGCGCCCCACATTCTGAACATATTTGATTCTGCTTTTGTAGAAAACCTGGGGCCCTCAATTGTTATAACCGTACCTTTTTTATGAACTTTTAACCCAAGTTCTATGGACGTTTCATAAAGCACCCTTCTGATCTTTTCATCAAAAGGATTTGCCATGGGTGCATGCACAACATGTTTGTCAAATGAATCATAAAACGTGCTTTGTCTGTGCCTTGTAAAGTCTATGAATTGATCAAGTATAACAAAATGACCCCTTCCGATATCCATTTTCAGGCTTCCGCAGGCAGTGGTCGCAACAATATGTGTAACACCCTGTTCCTTTAAGGCATGTATGTTTGCTCTGTAATTAACGTTTGTAGGTGTAAATTGATGTTCTTTCCCATGTCTTGATAACACGACAACATCAATGTCTTTTATTTTGCCTGCCGTAAGCGCCGAAGACGGCTTCCCGTAAGGCGTGTCAACCTTTTTTTCTTCCGGATCATCAATGATCCCAGGGTCACCAAGCCCTGACCCGCCTATGATTCCAATTTTTATCATTTATGGCACCTGAAAAATAGTTTTTATGTAGAATAAAACAAAAATTTTAATTTTTAAAAATGCCAGATAGCAGGCTTGCTGTCAATATTTTTCTTGGCGTATTTATATATTGTTCTATTGGATTAAATAGTACAATATGATATACATTTCAACAAGTTGTCATAAGCTTACTCTCAAAGGAATGTCGTAGGAGTTATTATGGATGGAAAAATTATCACCATGGGAGCTGTTTGCTCTGCAATTCGATCTGTCTAAAAAAAATCAATCAATTTCAAAAGCTCTTTCACCATGAATTGAATTGTCAAGCCCCATGATTTCATCCTCCATAAAAAAGTGCAAGCCCGGCAGGGGTCATCATCATGACAAGAGCAGTTGCTACGATAACCCATGCCGTGTTACCGGTATCCAGCGTCCCCTCTTCTGCAAATGCTGATACTACGGAAAGCATCGTAAAAATTCCTGATAAAATAATTGATTTCAGCTTCATTTTCTCCCTCCAAACTATAGTATAGATTTATAAATACATAATATAATAGAGCAATAAAACAAGTCGTTTTATATGGATATAGCAACAGATGTGCCAAATCGAAAATTAGACATAACTATCAGTATAAACAAAGCTTTATGCTTAGATTAGGCCATAGCTGTACAATTATTTTTATACGTTTATGTATTTTATTTAAAAATAAAATACAATTTTGTAATTCAATAAAATCTAAAAAATAAAAGAAATGTGCCATGCCGTCTTAAGAATATGGAAATTATGTATTGAAAAGTAAAGAACAAACTCCTTGACAAGTATGTTTGGCAGCCATAACAATTTGAGTCACTTCTTACTTAGCGGGTGGCCTTTGGAAAATATTTAATTAAGGAGCAACGCTGTTTGTTTATGGCCTTGGCAACCATGGTGGAAGCCCCAGTACGCATGCAGGTGATGCACAAACTGTGAGCAATATTGACGCTTCTGATGCATGGAAAATCTATGAGGCATGGCTGAAACAAAGTCTTTTTCAAGATCGGCTGCCGGTGCTTGCAGGCTTGTACGACTTAAATTCCGAATTTGATGTGATTGAAAGCGCAGGTCTTTTTCTTAACAGTTCTCATGGTATCGGTGCGGACTATTCCCAAACAGGCAGCCACTCTTGACGGCATCCCCGGATATCCTGGCGTTGATCATGGCACACATGTTCGTTTAGACGAACGTCAAACAAACACACCGGCAAATAGTTCGGAAACTGTAGTAGAACTGACATATCGAATGCAAGCAACACCATGGCTAAGTTTTCAGCCCGACATACAATATATCTTTAATCCTGGGACAGACCGCTCACTGGACCATGCGCTTGTCACATTCGTACACTTTGAGGTCATTTTCTAAGGTAACAGCCCTGCAGATCTATTCCAACCCCTTTTTATCTGCATATCTGGCCAAAGTAAAAAGAAAATCAGCCAAACGATTTAAATAGGAATGAACATCCGGCTTGTTTAAAAGCCCTTCTTCTCTCAACCCAACAGCTCGGCGTTCTGCCCTGCGAATGATGGTTCGTGCCATATCAAGCGCCGCACCAACACTGTTTTCACCAGGGAAAATAAACTGTTTTGGGAAAGAAACTTCTTTCTGGAGATCTTCTATCCATTCTTCCAGGCGCAACGCCTTGTCCGTACCAATTTGATAATCCTTTTTTGTGTCTCCTTCACAGGACAACTGGGCACCAAGGATTAAAAGATCTTCCTGAACCATCTGAATCATATCAACAATCTTTTCATTTTTTGAAAAAGACTTGGCAAGCCCGAGAGCAGAACTCGCCTCATCTAAGGTTCCGTATGTCTCCGGACGAAGACTTGCCTTTGAAACCCGCTGCCCGGTTAACAAACTTGTTTCACCTTTATCTCCTTTTTGAGAAAACTTAAAAATGTTCATGAACTCCTCCAGTATCTTATAATTGTGAGCTTTAAGTTGTTTTAGTTATACTTGACAGCTTCGCTGTTATGGTTTTTGGAACCCTTTTATCACGATATATCTACTTGTTTAAATCAACTAAGGTTACATGATGAGCATCTCCGGTAATTTCAAGTAAGGCAACAGAAGCAGATTGCCCTTTTCTTGGGAGCGAAGCGCTTCCCGGATTTAAAAATATAACACCGCTTTTAGCTTCATGCACATACGGCTCATGGGTATGACCGAATATGACAACACGTATATCTGATGAAACCGGATCGATATCCAGCCTTAAGTGATCATGGATAACATATATGTATGTTTTTCCAACATGAATGAATTCCGACACAGGCAACGCTTTCGCCCATGCCCCGGAATCCATATTTCCTCTTACAGCAACAACAGGTGCTATCTGGCGCAAGGTGTGCAACACGTTTGGATTGTCTATATCTCCGGCATGGATAATCGTATCAACGTTTTGAAAGACTTTAGAAATATTTGGTGATAAATAACCGTGGGTATCTGATAATACCCCGATAGCAAGAGCATCGTTATGTTTCAGATTCATTTCAATCAATTCAGTATTAGAAGCAACAGTAAATATAAAAAAGGGATGTTAATCGCTGAGCCTTATTTTGACAACTACAGTATCAGTTATATTATTATTGGTCAAATTCAGTGTAGAAAACTGTCGAGAACAAATAAAATGTCCGGACTTGTAGCACATGATTTGTCCTGTTTTATATGTACCTCAAAAGGTACATATGAAGCCGACAAAATTGCGATAGGAGATCTTAGAAAATAAGATTTGAAGAAGCCTATTATGATTGGACAGAAAGACGTTTAACGCGGGGTGAAGCTGCAAAATTATTATAGAGTATGTGATCAAACCTTTAGCCGCCATATCAGTCGATACGAGAAAAATCCCCGGCAGGGCATGTCTGTTTCACAGACATATATACCACCGGGGATCATCAAAACCGATTTTAAAGTTCCTGAATAGTCCGTGCAATTATTGCATCTTGAGTCTTTCTGTTAAGACTTGTAAAGTGAGCGCTGTAGCCTGCAACCCGAACAACCAGTTCATCATAATCCTCGGGCTCTTTTTGCGCGGCCACAAGGGTTTCATTGTCAACCATGTTGAACTGGACATGATTAATACCCAGATCGCACCATGACTCAATGTATGACTTCCATAGATCAAACCCCTTGTCTCCCACAAGTTGAGCCGGAGACAGGCGCTGATTTAAAAGGTTCGCCCGAAACATATTCTCATGTTCAAGCTTTCCTACAGATCTCAACACCGCTGTGGGTCCTTTCTTATCTTGACCTGGCGCAGGTGAACACCCGCCATCGTAACAGGCATCTCCAAGTTTTCTCCCATTGGGGAGAGAACCAAGTAAAGCCCCGGCCCTTGAAAACGCGGCAACACACTGAGGCGCTGTCGGGATGCCCTTGGAAGTCGATCCCCAGCATTTTGCAGGTCTGCAAGCTTCATCCCGCACCCTTTCATGAATCCGAACAATCAAATCGTCGGCATATGGGTCATCATTGCCCCACTTGGGTGCCCGAACAAAGTCCATACGCTCTTTTTCATAACCTTCCCAGTTGGCCTTTAACATATCTAAAACCTGTTGCATCGTATATTTTTTATCGTCAAAAACGACCTTTTTCAGACCAATTAACGCATCCAGACCGTCCATCCAGATGTATGTTGAAATCCAGTTGTTACCGTTCTCACGGGTCTGGAATGCATTGAGGCCGGATTCTACACACCGTTCATACGTTGCGCTTAAATGAGGCTTGCCTTGTATCTCTTCAATATATCTGCCGATGTGCCTCATTTTAGCAGCCTGCCAATGCATGGTCTTAAATTGTTCCATGAAAGCTTCAACAATTTCATCAAAAGTCATTGTGGAAGCATCACCGGTTTTAGGCCCAATCTGCATATTATAAACAGGATTAAATCCGTTCCATATGGCAAGCTCGACCGCTTTGGAGCCAAGAAGCGCACTTGCGGAATAACGCGAAGGCATGCAGCCGTTTTTTGTTTCCGGGCATGGAACGATGCACGCCTGCGCCGTCCATGTGCGGGCATCTTCTTGCGAAGTTCCGCTCCAAAACATATTTGACTGTATAAGCACCTGATCGTTTCTTATATTCGGAAATCCCAATCCGTGCCTTATGCACTCAAATGCATTCCTTAACACATCATCCGGCATCCCTCTATTATAACGCAGGGCAAAGGTAGGTGAAACAACCCTGACAAGACGCGCAGCTTCAAGAAAAAGGTTTGTCAAATCATTATATTGCAGCTTGCCTTCAGGATTCATCCCTCCAAGCGTCCATACATATGGGCCGGGATCGCCGGTCGTTAAGGTTCGCGCCTGCCTGTCTCTGCAGTTGCCATATTCAAATGCCCTGATAAGAAATTCACATACATACTCCATCGCATCTTCTCTGGTCAGAGTTTTGTT
>JAGVGX010000140.1 GCA_020056865.1 Desulfobacterales bacterium | reverse complement strand
GAGTTATATCCCCGTGGTGCTTTCGCGTAAGGAGATTGACGCCGTGTTGAAGCGTCTCAATTATCCTTATAATCTTGCGGTCAAGCTGCTGTATGGCTGTGGCCTCCGTCTCTTTGAATGTATGAATCTGAGGGTGAATGATTTCAATTTCGACGCTCTGATACTAACCGTCCGGGGGAAAGGCAATAAAAGCCGAACAGTGCCGATTCCGCAAAAGATCGTTCCGGAGCTGACCGTGCAGATTGAGACTGTAAAAAAACTCCACGATGAGGATATCGCGGCCGGCTACGCGGGTGTGTTTCTTGAAGACCAACTGGAAAAGAAATATCCGAGAGCTGCGAAGGACTTTATCTGGCAATGGTTTTTCCCTCAGCAGTCATTGACCGTCCTGGAGGATACGAGGCGGTATCATCTGCAAGAAAGATATGTCCAGGAAGCGCTCTACGGGGCTGTACGCAGGGCTAAAATCACCAAGCGTGTCACTTCGCATACCTTCCGTCACAGTTTTGCGACCCATCTCTTGCAAGCCAATTATGATATACGAACCATCCAGGTGATGCTGGGACACAGCGATGTGAGGACGACTATGATCTACACGCATTGCGTCCCGAGCAGAACCCTGAAAGAAGCAAGAAGTCCGCTTGATTTTTAATTTCCGAAGGTAAAAGAAAGGCGAAAATATAGCGCTGGCGGTTGCGCCTTACGGCTTGAAAAAATGCACTTCGTGCCAAAATTTGAGCCTGACACAGGCACTTTAGTGAAGCGTTAGCGCTAATTGGGCGAAAGGGGAGGGGATGTTTTGCAGAGGTCTCAAATCATGCCACACATGATGCTATTTTTCTGGCCACGCGCTGTCCATCTATTGCAGAAGATACAATGCCACCTGCATACCCAGCACCTTCGCCACAGGGGTATAAATATTGAATTTGCGGGTGCATGAATGTGTCCGGATCACGGGGGATTCTAACAGGTGAACTGGTTCTTGATTCAACAGCAAGGATAATCGCCTCTTCAGAATAATAACCCTTCATTTTTTTGTCAAATTCAACAAATGCCTTTTGTAACCGGTCACGAATAAAACCGGGAAACAGGTGATGGACAGGTGAAGATAAAACGCCTGGGATATAAGAAGTTTTCGGCAAAGTTGAAGATGTTTTCCCGGAAACAAAATCCGTCAATCTCTGGGCAGGGGCGCAGAGGGCATGGCTTCCACCAAATTCAAAAGCTTTTTTTTCCATTGCTTTCTGGAATGACAGCAATGAAAGAGATCCATCAAGATATTTCTTATCGATATCTTCCAATCCAATGGACACCACAATGCCTGAATTTGCATACGGTGAATTCCTGTCTGAAAGGCTCATTCCATTGACCACCAGTTCGCCCGGAGACGTTGATGTGGGTACGATAAAGCCACCGGGGCACATGCAAAACGAAAACACCCCTTTGCCATCAATCTGGCTGACCAGCCGGTAACTTGCAGGAGGCAATTTTTCATGTCTTGGTGCGCGGTGATATTGAATGGAATCGATCAGCTCCTGGGGATGTTCTACACGAACACCCATTGCAAAAGGTTTGGGTTGAATCAGGATCTGTTTCGCATGCAGCAATTCATAAATTTCACGCCCGGAATGACCGGATGCAAGAATAACTGCTTCGCCTGAAATATCCTGTCCATTTTCAAGATAAACGCCAGTGATGCGGTTTGTTTTGATGATAAGATCCGTAACCTTGGAATCAAAAAGGATTATTCCACCATAAGATAATATGGTTGTACGAATATTTTGTATGATTGCCGGCAGGTTATCAGATCCGATATGAGGCCTGGTATCAATTTTTATATCGTCAGATGCGCCATGGGCAATGAGAATATCAAATATTTTATTCACATCGCCTCTGCCAGTGGAACGTGTATACAACTTCCCGTCAGAATAGGTTCCTGCGCCCCCTTCACCGAAGCAGTAGTTTGAATTCTGGTTTACCGCACCATTTCTAAATGTTTTTTGAATGGTTTCCTTTCGGGAATGAACATCTTTACCTCTTTCCAAAACTATAGGTTTAAGACCCAGTTCAATCAATTCCAGTGCTGCAAAATAACCGGCCGGTCCTGCACCCACAATTAATACCGGCTTGCCATAGTCCACATGTTTATATTCAGGTGTTGTGCCTTGGTTAAAAGAACCGGTTTTGCCAAAAACAAGTTCTACCTGAAGGATAAATTTTACCTGGTTTTTACGTGCATCAATGGATCGGCGAACGATTCTATAATCAAAATCTGTTGCGTGTACTTCATTTAAAATTTTATTGTGGATATAACGTTTATCATCGATATAATCCGGGTCAACTATAATTTGAATGTGTTTATACATCGTATGGATTTTTAAAATTATTTATGAAGGTTGTTTTTTATGTGTATGTCTGCAAAGCAGGCGTGTTTAAGATACAATCATTTTTTTTTATTTATAAAATCGTGCTGCTGAATTTTTTTTCGATTTTAGTTTACAGACCAAATTTTTACAAGCACTATCGGTGACTGACGTGTTTGCATCTATACGGATAAGCAATAGCAGATCAATATTGAATTATAAGCTTTACGTTTTTTTGTTTTCTGTTATACTCGTTTAAGCTTATAGTCATGCCTCATTTATTTTATTGGATAATTAATAAGAATATATATAAAAAAGAGGCATGTCGTAATTTAACATAATGATGCAACGAGACCTTTTATATGAGGAATCAACGTGAGACTCTGGTCGATACATCCAGGTTACTTAGATGCAAAAGGGTTGGTTGCACTTTGGAGAGAAGGCCTTTTGGCTCAATCTGTTTTGCAGGGCAATACAAAAGGATGTCAACATCATCCACAATTAATACGATTTAAAAATACAAAAAATTCTGTTGGATCCATTGCAACGTATTTGCGCAGTGTCTTTGATGAGGCTGACAATAGAGGATACAGCTTTGATAAAAGCAAGATTGCAAAAAAAACATATAGGGGCAAAATCCCTGTTACACGTGGGCAAATTGGATATGAATTTACACACCTGTTAAAAAAACTAAGTAAAAGAAATCCTGAGTTGTATGTCCTTTTACATAAGGTCAAGGGAAGAATCAATCCCCATCCAATTTTTATGCAAGTAAAAGGTGATGTGGAAGACTGGGAAGTTATCTGAGATGTGTTCTGTAAAAAAAACAAAGCTGATGTTTGGATCACTTCTGCGGGTGGGTTCATTTAAATGACCCGTGTGAGATTGATTGTTCAACCTATTAACGTGCTTTTATCCGTGTTCACACATTAATATAGCAATATTATGCTTCTGAAAGCGCGCCTTCATCCTGAGTAGAATCTGGATTTTCTTCTGGGGTTATAGCTTTTTTATCAAGCTTGGCTTGTTGTTTTTGCTCTTTCTTTTTTTTCCGTGCCATTTCTTTTTGAGCTTTTTTGAATTGAAAATTGGGTCTTGCCACGTTTGCTAACCTCCTTGCTATTATTTTTACTAAATGATGAAAAGAATTGTGGAGTGGGACTTATTGTGACCTGAGGTTAAAGAAGAATGGATCGTGGTGGTGGGGGACAATTCAAACAAAACAAAGAGCACTTAATCTATATAAGAAGGAGTGCTCTTTGCCCCGTAAAAAAATTAGATTACTGTGACATTTGCAGCGCAAGGACCTTTTTGCCCTTGCTCAATGTCAAAGGAAACTTGTGCGCCCTCACTGAGGGACTTAAATCCGGTTGCATTGATTGCTGAATGATGAACGAAAACATCATCTCCACCTTCATGCTCAATAAATCCGAATCCTTTTTGGTCGCTAAACCACTTTACAGTTCCATTAGCCATAGTGACTTCCTCCTTTCATAAAATTATCTTAGTTCCAAACTTCAGGAGGCCACTACTTAAAATGGATATTCCTTGGGGAGAAACGGGCCTGAAAATTAATACAGACCATCTTAAAATTAACTATAAGATAGTCATTATTAATTTTATGTCAAGCTATTATTTAATAAAATCAATAATTTTCGATACCATTTTGTTGATATGGTAACGAATTGATTACAGTTTTTGATGGTAAATTTTATTTCAACGTGTACCATATAAAATAATTAAAGGACATGACAGGCTTTCCTAACAAGACAGATTCAAGAACGCCAATCAAAAAAATCTTGCATTTGCAAAAAAAACTTAATTATATCGTCAAAAAGCATGCATAGCTGTCGTTCTATCTGTTGTTTTGGTATTTCCACCAGGCTGACATCATCTTTATTTCTCCATAGGAAAAGTCATTTCCAAGGGCATTTTTTACTTCTTTGATGGAATTGTTCTGATCTGCAGCAAGTTGATTTTCAATGGCCTGTTGTTTTTCAGGTGAAAGCAGCTTGTTGATATCCAGCTTGCCTTTTTCCACAAAAAAGGCCAGATGCCCTTCAATAGTAGATTGTGTCAGACCTCTTTCTTGTGCAATCCTGGCAATCGTTAATCCTTTGTT
>JAGVGX010000216.1 GCA_020056865.1 Desulfobacterales bacterium | reverse complement strand
CTGGTTTGAGGATAAAATAACCATTTCAGAACCTGAAAAGAAACCTTGGACAAGGACACAGCAAACCAAAATAATCAAATTCATGCTTATACTCATGACCGCTCCATGTCTAAATGGTCGTAAATTTGACCAAAAAGTTCTTCCAGGATATCTTCCATTGTAATTAGGCCTGTAACTTGACTGTGTTCATTCATGCATATGGCCATATGTATTCGCCTGAGTTTAAAAATATTGAAAAGCGTATCAATTTTTTCTGTTTCCTGTACGAAATAAGGCTTTCTGCATATTTTTGGCAGCAGACCTGATTTGTCTTTATTTTTTTTAATATCGATTTTTAACAGATCCTTGGCGTAAAGAATACCCGTAATATTTTCAACATGTTTATTGTAAACAGGAATTCTTGACCGCCGATTTTTTTTCACAAATGATATAATCTCTTCTCCTTTCATATCATAAGACAAAAGGCATGCTTTTTCTAAAGGCACCATAACTTCAAACACATGGGCATCGCTGAATTCAAAAACATTGTGTATAAGGTCTCTTTCAATTCCCTTTAGCTCTCCGTCTTCATGTCCTATTTTGACCATATCTAAAAAATCATTTTCCATGATAATCTCTTGGCCGTTATGTCTTTTTATCCCGGTCACTTTGATAAAAAGATTTGCCATGTTTTCGAAAAGCCATGCTAACGGAGTGATAAGTTTTCCAAAAAGGTTTAGAAAACCTGATACAATAGGTGCTATTTTTTCATTGTTGTTAGCAGAAAGGGTTTTTGGAATGACTTCTGCGAAGATAAGGGTTAATGGTGTCATCAAAGCCATGGCGAGCCATCTGCCATTATCACTGAAAATAGAAATGCAAAGATAGGCGGCAACAACCGAAGCTGCAATGTTTACCAGGTCGTTTCCTATCAGTATCGTGGTGATGAGTTTTTGAGGTTGAGATAGAAGTTTCTCGATGACGTTTGATTGTTTACGCCTGGTTTTTTTCAAACGCTCCCGCTGGATAAGAGATAAAGAGAACAACGCTGCTTCTGATCCGGAAAAAAAACCGGAAAAGATGAGCAAAAAAACAATGGTACATATTTTAAAAAAAATGGCAATTTCCATCCAGCGTCACTTGAAACAGGTTTTTATTTTGCAGTTAAAAGTTATGCATTATCACGCATTAATTTAAATGTCTAATGCTTGTTATGCTTCGGTGAAAAGAGAGGATGAAAAAAATTAGATGAATATTTTTGCGGCGTTATCATGTTTTCAATGCTTGACACAGATCAAGCAACCTGTGGTATATAAAACAATACGTTGATGGCCTGTTTGGATTCTGAAACAACCCTTTTAAACAAACAATGAAGACACCATGGTTACAAAAAAAGATAAAGTCACATCCGGTATTAAAACGCTTGATTCTCTTTTAGGCGGCGGCATAATTATTGGTGACAATGTTATATGGTATGATGATGCGGGCAGTTTAGCAGCAGCTTTTTGTTTAAACCTGATAAAAGCTTCGAAAACACAAAAAAAATATCTTATTTATATTAGTTTTGACAGGAGTCCCAAAAACCTTCTTGAAAAATTAGAGGACCTTGCAACCAACAGTTTTTTGACCATACTTGATTGCTTTACCCATGGCAAAGGTGAGGGGTCTGACGTGTTTTTAGAATTTTATAAAGATAACCGTTTGAATAGCCCATGTCAGATTATAAAAGTAGATAATCCAAAAAGTGCAGACCATGTTATGGGTGCTTTTTACGGGCTGCAAAAAACCATGAAGGAGGATGTTCGATTTGTTTTTGACAGCCTTACCGGTATGCAGGAATTGTGGGGAGATGAAGAGAAAATACTTAAGTTTTATTCCCACTCATGCCCGAGATTGTATGAGCTCAACACTATTGCCTATTGGGTTGTAGAGAAAAGAGCGCATACGGAAAAATTAATCGCCCATCTTAATAAAATTACCCAGGTAGCTATTGATTTGTCTTTAAAGAGAGGGAAAACCACCCTGTCGATTATCAAGGCTGAAAATCATGATATCGATACGTTAAATAAGCCTTCAGAATACTGGGCTAAAGGGATGAAGGTTACATTTTCTTCAAACCAGGCAGCAAACCGCAGCGTCAATCTGGGTTCCCGAATTAAAGAGCTTCGTACAAAAAACGGGTTGTCTCAGACAGATCTTGCCAAATGTATTGGCGTTACCCCAAGTACGATTTCACAGGTGGAAAGCAATCAGATTTTTCCGTCTTTACCGGCCCTAATAAAAATGGCTGAAATTTTATCTGTTGAGCTGGGTTCTTTTTTTATCAGTTCGGAATATGACAATAAAAAAGTTGTTTTTTCAGAATCAAAGGCCGTGCCTTGCAGCCTGCCAAATATTTCTGGAGATTCTGTACTTTCAAAACTGTTGACACCTGTAGGGTTGGATTCAAAAGTTGAGCCTTACCTTATCGATATCCCACCGCAAACAAAATTGCCTGCACATTTTTTTATTCATAAGGGTGAAGAAATGGGGTTTTTGCTTGCAGGAGAGCTTGAGTTGAAAATTGGAACACGGGTGCACAAAGCAGGCGTTCATGATTTAATATACCTGATGTCTGATTTTCCTTCCAGGTGGGAAAATCCAGGTCAAAGTACGGCACGGCTGTTATGGCTGAAAATAAAATAAAGAGTGACAAGGAGTGCTGTTGTATTTAAACAGCATAAAAAAAGCCCTGTGATAATCACCACAGGGCTTTTTTAAAGTTACGATAACAAATGTTATCCCTGGAGTATTTTTTTTGCGCTTTCATTGTTAACATCAGAAACATGAGCTATGCCTGTTTCGTTTTCGGTTTCTCTGTTTGCTGAGAAAATATCGTTTCGCGTAATCTGTCTGAGAGCAAATTTTCTCGCACCTGCCATCAGTTGCTGTAATCCACACCCCAGTTTATCAGCAAGTGTCATGAAGGCAATAGCCCCATAAGGGATATGTTTCATTTCATCTTTGCCTACTTTTTTCTGAACATCAAAGTAAGAGGCAAAAATTTCTTCGGGTTTGCTTCCAATTTGGCTGACGGTTTTGGGAAGCTGGTCCCAGTTGCCATTGACAGCTTCTCTTTTTTCCGGATTTAATGCGCCTTCAATGTTTGCGCCTACAAACCCGGGGATCATAATCGCTCTTCCCATGCAAACAAGTTTGGTATATGGCGCGCCAAGTGCGATAGCTTTAAATATGCTGTCTTCAAGAGCAAAGCCACCGGCAAAGGACATATCAACAACTTTTGCGCCTTTGGCTGCCAGAATGCTTGCATATTCATAAGCTTTTGAGTGTAAATTGATCGATGGCACTCCCCAGCTTTGCATCATGTTCCAGGGACTCATGCCTGTTCCACCACCGGATCCGTCAATGGTAAGAAGATCCAGTTTTGCATCTGTTGAAAATTTGATGGCCATAGCCAGCTCTTCCATTCCATAAGAACCGGTTTTCAGGGAAACACGTTTAAAACCTATACTTCTGAGGTAATCAACACTTTTCATGAAATCTTCACGTACCTGTGCCACTGTGTCTAAGTTGGTCCCTCCCAATCGACTGTGACGGGCAAAGGATTTGATGGCCCCTTTTTTGAAAGCTTCTTGAACCTCAGGCAGCTCAGGATTAGGATCAACAACATATCCTCGTTTTTTCAAGAACAATGCATATTCCAGACTGGTGACCTGAATTTCTCCGCCGATATCTTTTGCTCCCTGGCCCCATTTCAGTTCGATAATACATTTATCGCCATATTTTTCTGCGACATATTCGGCAACACCATTTCGTGTATCTTCAACATTAAGTTGTACGATAATTGCGCCATAACCATCGTAATAGCGAAGGTAGGTGTCAATCCGTCTATCTAACTCCGGAGCTTTGGCAATTTTGCCGTTATTGATTTCTGATTTTTTGTCAACACCAACCACGTTTTCGCCTATTACAACAGGAATGCCGGCTAAAGCACCACCAACAGCAAAAGCATCCCAGTATTTTTCAGCGATAAAGGTTGATCCAAGAGCACCTGTCATTAGCGGAAGGCGCGATTTGGTTTTGATTTCATTTCCAAACTCGGTTGTAAGATCTACATTCGGGAAGATACAATCATCCGGGTCGTTGGTAAGATTGCTTTCCAAGCCATGCGCACCGTAAGCATATCCTTGAATTCTCAGCGAATTGTAGGATACACCTACATGAGTTATGTTGTTTGCGCCTGCGGTTACACTGCCAAAATCTCTGGGATAAAGGAGCTTGCGTCCTACAAGACTTGAAAGCCAGGTTTCGCATTTGCCTTGACAATCTGCACGGCAAAGGGTGCATAAACTCGATTCAGCAGGATTGCCCCGGTTTGTTGTTCCAAGCACATCGTTATTTTTTGAAAATCTCATTTTTGTCCCTCCTCATTGTGTTGTTATCTATCTTTTAAAAACAAAAAGACGCCTTGTCCTTTTAATTTAAGGACAAGACGTCTTTGTCATCCCTATATGATATCTGCCTGCTTACGTTTTTGTAGCAGACCTTTGTTTTGGATTAAGTGTATCTAACTGTTATATTTTTTCTTTGTAAATAGGTTTTTTTGCAGCGTGCTTCAGCCGTCCTGTTGAGTCTGTAATACGCCATTGTATTGAATTAATTTTAGGAGCCTGAGTTGCAACTTTTTGTAAAATATTATTAAAACTAATAGTTTTTATTTTAATTAGTACTGGCCCATTGGTTTGTCAAGAAGTATTTATAATTTATCGTATTATTTATTAGTAAAACTAATACAAAAAAGTAACAATAGCCTTTAAATGGATATCAGGGTGGGTTTTCATTTGGTATATGTTCTTTTTTAGGTTATGATTGACCATGATCCGTATGATGGTGATAAAAAAGCTGCTGGATGCCGGAATACAGGCTTATAATCACAGCATTGAAGAAAATAAAATTCAGGAATCAACATAATATCCATGAAAAGCGATACAAGCAAACCGGAAAATTCCCATGATGAATCCTTTCAGGAGACTTCTTCAGGTATCCTGCCTTGCAGTGCTGTTTTTCTTGACAGAGACGGTGTGATTAACAATGACTCTGAAGACTATATAAAAAGCTGGCCTGAGTTTAAATTTATTCCAGGCAGTATCGAAGCGATACGTCTGTTGACAGTAAATGGTTTGAATCCAATTGTAATTACAAATCAGTCGTTGATTAACCGCAATATGATATCGATCAAAGCGTTGAACTATATTCATGATATGATGAAAAAGGAGATTGAAAATAAGGGCGGCAGAATAACAGACATATTTTTTTGCCCTCATACCCCGGAAGACAATTGCGGATGCCGCAAACCAAAACCCGGTTTAATTCATCAGGCCACATCGAAATACAACATACATTTAGAAAGCGCTGTTATGATAGGTGACAGTGCAAAAGATATTGAATGTGCAAAAAATGCCGGCTGCAAGGGGATACTTGTTAAAACCGGTAATGGTAAAAACGCCATGCCCGATCTTCAAGACAAACATATTCATCCTGACCATATTGCTAACAATCTTTATGATGCTGTTCTATGGCTTCTATCACGCAAGGGCACTGCCTGTTTTATATCATGATCATACTTAAGGGAAATCTTGAAAAAATCACCTATTATAACCAGGACAACTATTATACGATAGCAAAATTTAAAGCGGCCACACTTTCTGCTTCCATCACCATTGTTGGTTACCTCGCAGGCTTGAATACAGGAGAAGCCCTAAAGCTAAGTGGTGTATGGGAAACCCACCGGATATATGGGCAGCAGTTTAAGGTAGAGGTCTATGAAGTGATTTTGCCTTCAACCGTTGAAGGTATAAGAAACTATCTTTGTTCGGGGATGATCAAAGGCGTTGGCGCGGCCATGGCAGGCAGAATCGTCACATGTTTTCAAGAAAATACCTTTGATGTAATAGAAAAAACGCCTGAAAGATTGCTTGAGATCAGCGGCATAGGTGCTGCAAAAGCAGCCTTAATATCCAGCTCATGGAAAAAGTATCATTTATTAAGAGAGCTTATGCATTTTTGCCGGCAGTATAACTTCAATGTATCGATGGGTGCCAAACTACTCAAACAATACGGCCAAAGCGCAATCGATATCATTCGTAATGACCCATACAAGATCTCCATAGATATTCCTGCAATCGGTTTTCCTGCGGTTGATGCATTGGCATTACAACTGGGAGTCCCCGAAGATTCAAAAGACAGAATAAATGCCTGTATACGTTATGCATTGAGACAGTCTGAAGATAAGGGGGACTGTTTTGTTTATGAAGATCATCTTTTGAAAGAATGCAAAAAAATGATTCAGGCTGATGATGAGCTGATTCAAGAGGCAATTGAACATCTTGAAATTGAAAAAGAATTAAAAATTGATTCTGACGGAGCGCAACAGGCCGGAAATGCTGTTTTTTCGTATGCATTGTACAGAGCTGAAACAGGTATCGCTGCCAAACTCAGGGCAATGTTGTCGATTCCGGTTGATTCTCCTGGTCTTGATCAAAAAAAAATAACCCGGGAAATATTGAAAAAACTTGCTATTACGCTTGCCAAAGACCAGATTCATGTGCTTCAGGACGTTTTTTCCCATAGAGTTGCAGTGATTACAGGCGGCCCTGGAACAGGCAAAACAACGCTACTAAGATCCATTTGTGCTATTTTTGAGATTTTGGGAAAACAGATCCTTCTTGCAGCGCCAACAGGAAGAGCAGCAAGACGCCTTTCTCAGGTTACCGGAAGAAAAGCTGAAACCATTCACAAGCTTTTAATGTATAATCCCTCAAGCGACGTTTTTGAAAAAAACCAGGCCAATCCTCTTGACACAGAAGCATTGATCGTTGATGAAGCCTCTATGGTGGATACCGTATTAATGTTCCGTCTTGTTCAGGCTGTTCCCATGACGGCCATGCTGATTATGGTTGGAGATGTGTTTCAGTTGCCGTCGATTGCTCCCGGGAATGTGTTATCCGATATGATTGAATCAAAAACAATCCGGACATTTGAACTTACGAAAATTTTCAGGCAAACCAGAGAAAGCAAAATTGTTGTTAATGCGCACAAGGTGAGAAGGGGAGAGATGCCGGATACGGAACACGATGATGGCTCCAATGGCAGTTCAGATTTTTATTTTATAGAAAAAAACAATCCTACTGATATTGCTGATACCATTGTTGAATTGTGCCAATTAAGGATTCCGGAAAAATTTCTGCTTGATCCTATGGAAGATATTCAGGTTGTAACCCCCATGCACAGAGGCAAGGTAGGCACAATTTATCTGAATCAGGTGCTTCAAAAGGCTTTAAACAAAACCTCAGGCGCTGTTGAAAGTCATGTTGGAGGATTTCTTGTAGGCGATAAGGTGATGCATTTGAAAAATAACTACCAAAAAGAGGTCTTTAACGGTGATATCGGGATCATCCGTTCGATTGACAATGCGACAAAAACGGTGTGTGTTGATTATGACAACCGGATTGTCAGCTATGATTATTCAGAACTGGATGAACTATCTTTGGCATATGCCATATCCGTACATAAATCCCAGGGGTCCGAATATCCGGCTATTGTTATGCCTGTAACCACCGAGCATTATGTTATGCTTCAGAGAAATCTGCTGTATACGGCAATCACCAGAAGCAAACAGCTGGCGATTCTTGTTGGAACAAGAAAAGCGCTGCATATTACCTTAAAAAACAATAAATACAGAAAGCGCCTTTCGGGGCTTGCAAACAGGCTTGTTATATAGGTTGATGTATTTTGAAAATTTCAGCAAAGCTGTGTCCTAATGCCCCTCAAAGGAAACCATGGAATAGATTGGCTGATCGCCAATCTTGGCCCTTCCTTCAAGTTCCGGCAGTTCTACGATAAAAGCACATTCGTATATTTTTGCTCCCTGAGCTTTAACAAGATCCACAGCAGCCCTGCATGTGCCGCCAGTTGCAAGCAGATCGTCGATGATCACCACAACATCGCCGTCATTGATTGCATCTGTATGTATTTCCAGTTGATCGGTGCCATATTCCAGCTCATATTTAACAGATGCCACATCACCAGGAAGTTTGCCAGGCTTTCGTATGGGAATAAACCCTTTCCCTATTTGATATGCAATGGCGCCACCGATAATAAACCCACGACTTTCTATGCCGACAATGTATTTAATTGGTTTGTCGGTATACCTTTTAACAAATGTATCTATTGTATATTTAAATGCAACAGGATCCTTTATCAGTGTGGTAATATCCCGGAACATGATGCCTTTTTTTGGAAAATCAGGGATGGTTCTTATTGTGCTTTTAATGTCCATTCTGTTATTGCTCCATTTTTTACACTTGCGATTCAAACGATAATTTGTGTTTTTTGTTTATAATTTTCCCTTGGCCATTGCAATGCCAAGCTCAAGGGCTTTTTTATTTATTTTCTGCACATGAAAAGGGAATCTTGCTTCTATCGATTTTTCGAGCGATTCGGGTTTAACGAGTTGTGTAAGCTCAGATACAGCTCCAAGCATGCACATGTTGAAGGTAAGTTTTTCACCTGTAACATCCAGGGCGGTTTTATACATGGGAAGTTCAATTTGTCTGGCATCCACGTTTTTTTGCGTTTTAACATAATGGTCATCGGTAATAAGGAGCCCACCAGGGCGCAAAATAGCATGATAATTGTTATATGCTTCTTGCGTAAGGCATACCAGCAGGTTGGGTTGAATAACCCTTGGGAAATTGATTTGAGAATCAGAAACAATGATATCGCTTCTTGCAGCACCGCCTCGTGCTGCAGGGCCATAAACCTGTGACTGGACTGCATTCAGATTTTCAAAAAGTACACAGGCTTCAGCAAAAATGATTGCTGCAGAGATAACTCCTTGACCTCCGGAGCCGGAAAATACAATTCTGCACTTTTCCATAGCGGATTTCCTCTTACCCCGTTTTTTGCGTAGCTCTAAGAATCAGTTTGTCATATTCATCGCAGTATTCGGGTGTATTTTTTTGAACAAAAATTCCCCGTTCAATTAGATCTGGTTGATCTTCTTTTGCCTTTGAGCCTATGGGTGTTGTAGTTTTTTTATAGTTTTCCAGCATATCGGCGGCAGTTCCGGATTTGTTGAGTCTGCCAAAATAGGTTGGGCATTGAGACAAGACCTCTACAACGGAAAACCCCTTATGGGTGATGGCTTTTACAAAAAAATCGGCCAACTGCCGAATATGATATGTGGTTGTACGTGCCACAAACGTAGCACCTGCAGCCGTAGCAAGCGCTGCAACGTCAAAATCATTGTCGATATTATTAAATGGGGCAGTTGAGGCTTTTACACCATAACCGGAAAGCGGGGAATACTGGCCTCCTGTCATTCCATATATGCGATTGTTCATGATAATTGCAGTCATATCTATATTGCGCCGTGCAGCATGAATAAAATGATTGCCGCCTATGGCAAGTGCATCGCCGTCTCCCATAGGCACAATAAGATTCAGGTGGGGCCGACTCATTTTAACACCTGTAGCAAAAGCAAGCGCACGGCCATGAATGGTATGAAGCGTATGAACATCGACATACCCTGCTATTCGAGCGGAACAGCCGATACCTGTTACCATCACAATGTCGTTTTTGTTTAAACCGAGTGTTTCAATAGCCCGGATAAGAGCGTTTAACACCATCCCATGACCGCATCCCGGACACAACATATGAGGGAAGAACCGTTCTCTGATATAATCTTTGGTTCCCATAACCTATACCCCCTTCCCCTGAATAAGCCGCAAAATATTTCTGATGTCCAAATCGGTAATCAGGTTGCCATCAACACGATTGGCCAAAAAAACCTTATCCGGGTTGTTTACAGCCTTTTTAACTTCGGCAAGTATTTGGCCCATATTCATTTCTACAACAATCACATTTCTTGCTTCGTTGCACTTTTCCCGAATGATGCCTGATGGGAACGGCCACAGCGTTTGGAGCTCTAAAAGCCCAAGCCGTTCTCCTCGTAACCTACGGCTTTCCACTAAATGACGTGCTGATCTTGCGGCGGCACCGTATGAAATCAGCACCGTTCTGGCGTCTTCAAGGTAATATTCTTTATATTTTGCTATATTGTAGGTATTGTTTTGTATTTTATCCACAAGATGCCGGACCAGGCCGTGTACAACTTTAGGATCATCTGAAGGGAACCCCCACATGTCGTGGTACAGGCCGGTCACATTATATCGATGCACGTCTCCGAAGTCAGACATGGGAAGACGGCCGTCTTCGCGGGGAAGGTAAGGATGGTAATTAACGCCTTCCTTCACTGCAGTCCGCAGACGGTTTACTATTGGGATTTCCCCTTTTTCAGGAACCACAAGCTTTTCACGCATATGTCCGATAACTTCATCAAGCAGAAGAATAACCGGTGTTCTGTATGTTTCGGCAAGATTGAAAGCATATACGGTATTTTCAAAAACATCCTGATGGTTTGATGCTGTAAGTGCAATGATGGCATGATCCCCATGGGTTCCCCATCTTGCCTGATTGACATCTCCCTGGCTGACATGTGTGGGGTTTCCAGTTGATGGCCCTCCGCGCTGGACATTAACAATGACTGAAGGGGTTTCAGCCATGATTGCATAGCCGAGGGCCTCCTGCATCAGGGAAAAACCAGGGCCGCTCGTGGCTGTCATAACTTTACGTCCGGTAAGAGATGCACCGATGATGGCACACATGGATGATATTTCATCTTCCATCTGGATAAACTTGCCGCCCATTTGGGGTAATGTTGATGAAAGTTGTTCTGCAATTTCAGTAGATGGCGTGATGGGATAGCCTGCAAAAAATTCAAGCCCTGCATAAAGGGCTGCTTCTGCACATACCTCGTTTCCCTGGATAAATTTGATGTTTTTGCTCATAGTTACCTGTAAACAATAGCCGTATATGATGAAAACAATTCAAAAAAGACTGTTTTGCATTCGAATTTATTCAGTTATTACTTCAATTGCAAAGTCCGGACATCTGAGTTCACAAAGTTTGCAGCATATGCAATCTTCAGGTCTTGCAGCAAAAGCCTTGTCTTCTTTGTCAAGTTCAAGGACATGTGTGGGGCATAACTGAATACATATGCCGCATCCTTCACACCAGTCTCTGTTGATGATGTGCTTTTTGAGTGTTAATTTTCCCATTAAATTATTTCCCGGTGAAGATTATAACACATAAATGTCCAAATGATAAACAGCTCAAAGGCTTTTTTATTATTATTTTCAACCTTCCGGGTTTATCGTTTAAAAGAATGAACCATGGCAGGGATAAAGATACGCTGCATCAACGGGTGTTGATTCAATATTTACTCCATACCAATTGCCCAGTAGAGCGTGGCCATCGCCACATTGTAATCATTTAAGGCATTGGTTAAAAACGTTCTTGCACGGGTTAAACGGGTTTCAGCGTCAAGAACTTCAGTAATAATTGCAACCTGCTCCTTGTAGCGCTCCTTGCTAATGCGCAGGTTTTCTTCAGCAGATGCAACACTTTTTTTGGCTACAGAGATATTGTGCTGGGCTGTTTGTAAAAAATAATACGCATCTTTTACTTCGAAATGTACCTGGTCTTCCACGATGGACATTTGCTTTATCATTTTTTTCAATCCTTCTTTTGATTGTAACACGGCATGTCTTGTTTTCCCCCACTCCCAGAAGGTCCAGGTAGCAGAAACCATGGCGTTCCAGTTTTCTCTGTCATCATAGGCCGATCCCTGCACTTCCGGTTTGTCGCCGGCCCTGTTATAGTTGAGGCTTGCGGTAATATCCGGGGAATAATCGCTTCTGGCCAGTTGAATTTGTTTTTTGGCAACTTCAATTTTTTTCGCGGCTGTTTTAATGCCAGGCCTAAGTTCCATAGCTTTTTCTATACATTGTTCATATGGCATCGGGAACGGCGAATACTTAAGGGTTCCGGCAGTGTCTATCGGCGTATCAACAGGAAGGTCAATCATATTGTTTAACGCTGCCTTTGCAACCACCACATTGTTTTTGGCTTTTTCAAGCTCCTGCTGAACTTCAGCCAAATCAACTTCTGCGTTGAGAACATCGATTTTGGGGCTTAGCCCTACATCATAATATTCGCGGGCAATAGAGAGATGGTCTTCAAGTGATTTTACAGACTTGTCTCCAACCTCAACAAGGAGCTTGGCGTTCTGTACGGCAAAAAAAGATTTTTTAGCGTCTAAAATAATCGTAAGTTTTGTATCTGCCTTTCTGATTTCAGATATTTTTGCCTCAAGATCAGCTATCTGATACTGAGACAAAACAGCCAGCCCTGTAAAAATGTTTTGAATGGCTGATGTGGTCCAGCGATAGTTATCTTGTGTGCCAAAAAAAAATTTTGTGTTGTTGAGATTTACATAGTTGACTTCATTTAAATATGTGAATCCATATTCTGTTTTTAATTTAGGTAAAAATTGCGTAAAGGCTTCTTTTTTTGCTTCTTTTGAAGCGTTAAGGTCTATTTGAGAAATATGAATTAAATGATTGGCTTCTGTTGCCTTTGCAATCACCTGATCCAGTGATAAAATTGTTTCTTGATGACTGCATGGCGTTTCGGCATACGTGTTGATGCACAAAAAAACCGTGAGAATTATAATCGTCAGTATTTGAAAAAATTTCATAGCCTCTCCTATTTCAATATATAAAACTCTATGCCCACTGCTTTAACATAATAAAATAACCTGCCATAAAAAGAACTGAACCAATTCCAAGAAGAATTAACGCTTCAGGCCAAAGAACGGCAAAACCCAAACCTTTTTGAAAGATGCCGTTAGCAGCCACCATAAAATGTGTTGTGGGCATTACTTTTCCCATTCTCTGCATAAAAGGTATCATATTTTCAACCGGCAGCATAACCCCTGTAATAGAAATGCCGGGAAACCATGTCAGATAAGACAGCAAAACTGCCTGAAGCATGTTAGTACATATACTTCCGATAAGAATGCCTATGCCGATGTTGCCTATAAGAAAAAATGCCATGAATGCAAAAAAAGTAAATACGTTTCCTTTGATCGGCACCTTGAACCATACGGCAACTAAAAATGAAAAAACAGTGGCAATCAGACCGATAACCAGTGGCGCTACTGCCTTTGCAAGTACAAACTCAAACGCTCTTGCAGGGGTAACCATTAACTGATCTATGGTTCCGCGTTCTTTTTCCCTGACTACGGCAGTCGAGGATAAAACCAGCCCGCCGATAAGTCCGGCAACAACAATGTGTAAAATCACCAGAAAATAAACACTATCCATTTCCTGGCTGTAAAATGTTCTCATTCGGCTGTCAATACCCGGCATGGCTTTAACGACAATTCCTTGCTTGTTCAGTCGTTCCATAAGTATGTTCTTACTGTAATCTGCCACGATTCGTTTCGCATATCCTACCCCCTGTCCGGCCAGGTTGGCATCAGAGGCATCACAGGCATATTGAATGAGTGCCGGTTCACCTGATTTTAAATAACGGGTGAAGTTGGACGGAATAATAACCGCGGCTTTAATCGCATTGCTATCCATAAGATCATTGATTTGTTTATAACTCGATG
>JAGVGX010000042.1 GCA_020056865.1 Desulfobacterales bacterium | reverse complement strand
TTACCTTCCCATTCTTCAAAAAATCGTTTTAAAAAGTCTTCCATAACTCTGTGGCGCTCAACAGCCATTGCTTTGCCTGCTTCAGTATTCATTCTGTCTCTCAACAACACTAATTTTTCGTAAAAATGATTGATGGTTGTACTTCTATAATCCTTATAATCAGAAAAAGTATCATGTGTTTGAGGTTTTATTGATGGGTTATGTATCTGTTGTTTAAAATATCCGCCAAAAGCAAATGCCCTTGCGATCCCAATAGCCCCTATTGCGTCAAGCCGGTCAGCATCTTGCACCACCATTCCTTCAATGGTTGTCATGGGGGAGGTTACGTTTGCCCCTTTAAAAGAAATTTCCTTTACGATATGGACAACGTGATCGATTATGCCACTGTCGATTTTTAACTCTTCAAGCCAACTTTTTGCAATTGATGGTCCGACAGTATCATCCCCCTGGTTAAATTTGAAATCCGCGACATCATGAAGAAGTGCCGCCAAGCTAACCACATTTCGGTCAACCGTTTCAGTTTTTGCGATATGCTTTGCTGTTTCCCAAACTCGTTTGACATGCCACCAATCATGACCTGAGAAATCGTTATTAAGTTTTTGCTGGACAAAGATTTTGGTTTTTTGTATTGCTATTTCCAATATATTCATTTTATGTGATTTTTTGGTCTACGATAGACTACATATTATTCGGTAGTTACAAAGTCCATGGATAGGAAATCCATGGAAGCGTTCATTCAATTGTTCCTTCATTTTATAGATTTTTTATATGACTTGTCAACACGCGTTTCATACCAGAGCAATATTAAATACAGAGCAAAATATATTGGATTACGCATTAAAGATATCGATTTCAAAGTCGTTAACCTAAAACAGCATCAGAGTAAAATAATAATGGACACAATTACAATCATTGTGACGATTGCAGGAACGATTGCAACCATCATCTGCGCAACTTATGCAGTTATCGATCATAAGAATAAAGTAGAAAAGAAGAGCAAGGATAAAGATATTATTGAAGACGTTATTGATGAACAACTATTAAATATCGACGACCGGGGGAATAATGAAGTACCAGTTTTAACCAATGAAAATGTTACAAAGTTTCTTGCCCTGTTGGACCATTTGCAAGAAATCAATGGAAAAAAAGAGATCCCGAAGGGGTATAAGGTTCTTGGGACGAATAAAGGTCAACTTTCCTATATAGACAATTATCAGATGCAAAAAATAATGGCCATAGGATTGATAATGCATTCAATTGTATTTAACAAATCAGCGATGATTGACTGTAAATATAGCGATTGCCATTTTGAACGAGTGGATTTTGAAGATACCAACATTAAGAATACACTTTTTATGAAAACAAAATTTATCAATTGCACCTTTGACAATTCAAAATTAAGCTACGTTAAATTCGATTCAGTTGTATTTCAAGGCTCATTAGAGGGAGGAACCTGCGAGATCAACGAAGTTGTTTTCAATGAATGTACGTTTGGAGAACCCACGGAACAGGAAGTTTATGCAGTGTTTCCCAACGCTAAATTTGTATCGTGTCTTTTTAAGGATTCATCGCTGGCCATATGATGCCAAACTTAATATTTTTTTTCTGCAAAATTTAACTGTGTCGGAAGTGTTCTGCCTGGCATCAACAATAATAACATCTGTTCTTGAAGCATAATCCAAATAAAGTTTTCGAGCCATACTCAAAAAGTCAACAGAATGTATATCATCGCCACCCCTTTCGACACTGGTCTCAATCGGAGCATCCAGGATAAAAGTCAATTGTGGATATTGATACATTCTGCCATAAATTGATTGCAGCATTTCTTTGATTTCATGAACTGATATACCCAATGCTATGGATTGATACACTTCAGTAGAAAAAAGATGTCGGTCAAAAACAATAATCTCCCGGGAAGAATGTTCCCTCTGGGCGATTGATAGATAGCGATGAAACCTGTCTGCGGCAATTATCAGTGCTTGAGCATTCAATGGCACCTGCTCCCAGTGATTTTCGACCAGATGACGAATGGTGTTTCCCAAGATATCATTCCCAAACTCCGGCTCAATCCTTGCCTGATACCCATCCTCGACAAACGTGCGGACAAGATTCTGTGCAACAGTTGTTTTTCCCAAATTGTCAACACCTTCTATGGCAATGGTGTATGCCATTTTTTCACTCCAAATCCAAGGGCCGATCAATTTTGCCAGTTGCCGCAAGTTTAGTATACCCTTTTGCAACTAATTGCTGTGTAGAATATTCCAGGGCTTGTGAAACCCTTACATCAAGCATCTGGGCTAAACTGAACATCCACATCAGCACATCACCGATACCGTCTTTATATCTATTTTTTTTTTGGGTCCTGATTATCCTTCCCAGCTCTCCAATTTCTTCACAAAGCCATAAAAAGGCTTTTTCCGGATTATCAACGTTGTCCACGTAGGTTTTAAAAAATTCCTGGGCCTCCTCAAGTCCCATATACGACACGCCTCCAGGCCTAAATAGTATTAATTCTTCAAGCTTTTTATCATTTGTCATCCTAAAGCCCCTTTCTTGTCCTTTTATTTTTATAGTTTACATTCCATACAATTGCATTCCAACCTATCACGAATTGAACTCTGAAAACGCTGTTGTGATACGCTCCTTTCCAACCCCATGTTGCCCCTGGAAATCACAGCTTTAGGTCTTAAACAGCAAAGTGTATGTCTTCCTTTTGCGTCAATGGATATTACACCTTTTGATGCATAGCATAAAAAATCACTTATCGTAATTAATTTATTATCTAATTTTTTAATTTCTAATGCAATTTGTCTAAATTCAATATTACTAAAACATACTTTTCGAAACTTTTTCGCCCTGCCGATGGGCAATATGGGACCAATATTAATCGGGCATTGCCACTTAAAGAACGGTTCAAGCATATCCAATTGAAATTGTTCGACCATCTTATGCAGGTGAAGAGAAATTCCGAACGGGACATTGCTTTTTTGAAGACACTTTATACCTTTCATAGCTTTCTTAAAACTCCCTCTGCCCCTTAACACTTCATGCATCTGCTCATTTCCATCAAGACTTACCCGCACAATTTTAACTGGAAACATCGCAAGACGGTTTGCAATTGTCTCATTAAAACATCCATTTGTGCTAACATGAACCCTCAAGCGCGATTCAACGGCACAGTTAATGATGTCAAACAGTTCAGGGTACAAAGTGGGTTCTCCCCCAGTAACCCATAGATCTTTTATATTTAATTCGGCTATCTCCTTTATCCGCTGCCTGATAAGCCGCAAATTAATTATTTTCCCCTTGTTTGGTGATGAATAATTATAACAATGTAGGCATGATAGGTTGCAAAATCGCCCCATATCTATTACTGCAGAAAGAAAATCCTTATCACTCATATGATTCGACTTGCTCCCAGCATACACTCATTATTTGGGATAACCCCAACAATTAACCATCTTCTCGAAATTCCAGTTCCGCTAAACTGAGCCGACGCTGCCACATCCAGGCCCGGAGATCTGGCTTCTGCCACCGGTTTGCGGCGTTACATGGATCTGCGTACTGATCCGCTCCTTGATGGCCGGGACATGCGAAATGACGCCGATCAGTTTGCCGTCCTGCTTTAGACCCGCAAGGGTTTCCAAGGCGGTGTCGAGGGCTTCATCGTCCAGCGTGCCAAAGCCTTCGTCCAGGAACAGAGAATCCACCCGGACATTCTTGCTGGCCATATGGGATAAACCCAGTGCCAGGGACAGGCTGACGATAAAACTCTCGCCGCCGGAAAGATTCTTCGTGGATCGAATCTCCCCAGCCTGGTAGTTGTCGACCACATTGAGCTCCAAGGGCTGAGCGTCATCACGGGCCAGCAAGTAGCGGTCGGTCATCTTCTGCAGTTGCCGGTTGGCGTGACCAATCATCATCTCGAAGGTCAGCCCCTGGGCAAAATTGCGGTACTTCTTACCGTCTGCGGAGCCGATCAATTCGTG
>JAGVGX010000028.1 GCA_020056865.1 Desulfobacterales bacterium | reverse complement strand
TTCCTCACTGCTGCCTCCCGTAGGAGTCTGGACCGTGTGTCAGTTCCAGTGTGGCTGATCATCCTCTCAGACCAGCTAACCATCGTAGCCTTGGTAGGCTATTACCCTACCAACTAGCTAATGGTACGCGGGCTCATCTTCAAACAGTAGCTTATATATAGAGGCCACCTTTGATCTGCAAAACATGTGCCTTACAGATATTATCCAGTATTAGCAAGCCTTTCGGCATGTTATCCCAGATTCGAAGCTAGATTACCCACGCGTTACTCACCCGTGCGCCACTTTACTATCCCTAGCAAGCTAAGGAGTTCTCGTACGACTTGCATGTGTTAAGCACGCCGCCAGCGTTCATTCTGAGCCAGGATCAAACTCTCCAATTTATATTTTAAACAAAAAGTAATTTGTTTGAGACCTTACTCACAAGCTGTTGCTATTTAGTTTTCAAAGATCAAGATCAAAAAACTTATGCTTGCTTTTTTACACAGAAAAAAATTCTATTTTATTATCTATGATTCTTTCTTTCTTGTCAAGCAATTATTCGTCCCGACTTAAATATTTTTTTGCACTCACTGTAAATTGATATACATGTCGGTCAGACTTAAAAATAGTATTTTACATTTACCCTACTCCTTTGTCAACTAAAAAAACTATTTTTTTATCTTTATTTTAAAATATTTTTTTTTCCCTGCTCTTAACACGATTTCCTGATCATCTATGTCTTTATCCGTTATCAAATAATCAAATGATGTCAATCGGTTGTCGTTAATATAGCCCCCTCCCTGTTGAATAAGCCTTCTGGATTCTCCTCCTGATTTAACAAGGCCGACTTCATGGAACATCTTAAAAGCAGGGATTCCTTGCCTTAATCGATCGATATCCATGTAAACTTGAGGCACCAAAACATCATTAATTTTGTCCTCACCTCGCGGTATCGTACTTGATGCCAGAATCTTCTTCGAGATTTCCTTAATACCAAATACACTTGCTGAAGCATAAAACGCCTTTAAAGCCTCATCTTCGCCATGAGCAAGCCTCGTCGCCTCAAAAGCCAATACTGCCTTGGCACTATTTAGTTCTGATCCATCAAGTTTTTCAATGGATTGTATTTCATCCATTGGCAAAAATGAAAAAAGTGCAAGGAAACGGCCCACATCTTTATCTTCTGTATTTATCCAGTACTGATAGTATTCATATGGGCTTGTCCTTTCAGGGTCCAGCCATACGGCACCTTTCGCCGTCTTTCCCATTTTTTCTCCGCTGCTTGTTGTTATCAATGGGAATGTAATGCCAAATGACGTTTTTCCTCTAACCCTTCTGATCAGATCAATGCCTGCAACAATATTGCCCCATTGATCACTCCCTCCCATTTGCAAACGACAACCATGTATGTCCAACAGTTTTAAAAAATCATACGCCTGGAAAAGCATATAACTAAATTCTATAAAATTCAGGCCTGCTTCAGAATCAAGACGCATTTTATAGCCTTCGGCTTTTAGCATGCGATTTACAGAAAAGTGTTTCCCAATATCTCTTAAAAAGGGGATGTACTCCAACTGGCACAGCCAGTTAGCATTATTTTCCAACAATGCTTTATCATCAGTAAAATCTATAAATCGAGATAGTTGTTTTTTAATTCCACAAATATTTTCTTCAACCATATCCATTGAAAGAAGTTTTCTTGACTCAGTCTTGCCGCTTGGATCTCCAACAAGCCCCGTACCTCCACCTATAAGAACGATTGGACGGTGACCATTTCGTTGCATATGGGTTAGTGCCATTATTGGAATAAGGCTTCCAATATGCAAACTGGATGCAGTTGGATCAAAACCCACATAACAAGTCACCGCACCTTCATCACTAAGGTATGCCTTAAGTTCACTTTCATGGGTGGTTTGCTCAATAAAACCCCGCTGCCTAAGTATGTTAATCAAACTTGCCATCCTTCATCCTTATTTATTAGCATACTCAACTGCTCTGGTTTCTCGAATAACCGTAATCTTTATCTGTCCTGGGAACGTCAATTCCTGCTCAACCTTCTTAACAATATCCCTGCTCAGCAGCGTAGACGCTTCATCTGAAATCATGTCGCTTTCAACAATAACCCTAAGCTCTCTTCCCGCCTGTATTGCGTAGGTATTTGCAACGCCTTTGAACGATTTGGCAATCATTTCTAAATCTTCAAGTCTTTTAATATAGCTCTCGAGAAGTTCCTTCCTCGCACCAGGCCTTGCCCCGGAAAGACTGTCAGCAGCCTGGACAAGTACCGCATAAACACTGTTAGGGGCTATATCTTCATGATGTGCGGCAATAGCATGTACCACGTCTTCACTCTCGCCGAGCTTGTTAGCAATTCTTGAACCGATTGTGGCATGAGAGCCTTCAACCTCATGGTCAACTGCTTTGCCTATATCATGCAATAAACCAATTCTTTTTGCAAGTTTCTGGTCCAAATTCAATTCAGCAGCCATGATCCCGCACAAAAAACCAACCTCAATAGAATGCTGCAACACATTTTGCGCATAACTTGTTCTAAACTTCAAACTGCCTATATTTTTAATGATATCCGGATGAATCCCATGAACACCAAGATCAAATACTGCCTGCTCTCCGGCCTCTTTAATTGTAGCATCAACTTCCTTGCCTACTTTTTTTACTATATCCTCTATTCGAGCAGGATGAATTCGACCATCTGATATTAATTGAATTAAAGAAAGCCTCGCCACTTCACGTCTAACAGGATTATAACCTGACAGGATAACTGCTTCAGGTGTATCATCAATAATTAAATCAATCCCTGTTGCTGCTTCAAGTGCCCGTATATTACGACCTTCCCTTCCAATAATCCGGCCCTTCATATCATCATTTGGAAGCTGGACAACAGAAACAGCACGCTCAGCAATACAATCGCCGGCATATCTTTGAATTGCTGTGGAAATAATATCTTTCGCTTTTCTATCCGCCTTCTCTATAGCTTCATTTTCTATCTTTTTAATAAGCCTTGCACCTTCATGTCTCGCCTCATCTTCCATCATTTTAAGCAAAAGCTCTTTTGCCTGATCTGCTGTTAATCCTGAAACCTTTTCAAGCTGTATTTTTTGCTCCTCAATCAGGTCGTTATATTGTTTTTTACTTTGTGCTATGTCTTTTTCAATGCCAGCGAGATGGTTTTCTTTACTCGATAAATCTTTTTCTTTACGTTCCTGGAGACTAACCTTTCGTTCTAAATTCTCCTCTTTTTGTATTATTCTTTTTTCTCTTTTTTTTAATTCATTTCTAGCTTCCTTTGTTTCGGCATCAAACTCACTTTTCATTTTTAGCAGTTTTGTTTTTGCCTCTATCTCAGCCTCTTTAATTATTGTTTCTGAATTATGTTTTGCCTCCTGAAGGATATGAGCGGCATTTACATCAACAGCTCTAATTTTCATAGACAGGCTTTTCCACTTAATAATGCCTAAAATGGCTACACCCGCTATAAAACAAACCATCCCAATTATTATAGCATATTCAATCATTATACTCTCTCCTATGTAAACCTCATTTGATGAGGGCTTTAACATCAGCTCTGCGCAGCTGTTTTGAAAATCAGCACATCTTCAGTAAAAACTTTTTCAAACAACATAAATAGCTTTTATATAATCTCACTAATAAACATGGTCATTATGATGTAACATAATATCATATTATTAAGTAATTAAATAACCTGATCAATTGCAAACTTTTTTTCTTAAACACCTTACAGATATAACATTCTATTAAATTTTAACGAGCAAAACTATGGGTAAAACGGTTAGCAGTTACTCGCTTGGCATGGATAAAAACAAGGCAGCAATGGGGAAATAATGACTTGGATGTCCCCCCGCCATATGCCGTGTTGAAAGGTCTTTGAACCTAAATAAAATAAATGCGCCTTGTGGTTTCTTTAGGCTTTTCTGAATAAACAGAACATGCACACCAAAACCAGGGAAAGCACTCATTCGGTAAAAACGTTGGATCAAAGAACTTCTTCCAATCACAAACACAGCAGGGGTTTAAATCAGTTAAAATGATTACGGTTCGAAATTACATATAACATGTTCGATATAAAACCTGCAAAACAACATTAATGCATTTAATTTACGATGGAATTCAAGTCATAAATCAATCTTGATGATCGTTTTGAGATATCCATCAACACGTCAGAATAATTCTTTTTCATTTCAATATATTCATTAGAGATATTAAGCGCAGCCATAATCATTATTGCTATTTTATTTACCCGTGCAGCATTGCCTTCAAGTTTTGTTTCAATCTTAGCTACTTCACTGGCCAAGAAGTCAGCGATCTCTTTCGCATCATCTGCTTCAGCTTCGGTTTGAAATGTATATTTTTGTCCGAATAGTTCTATTGATACAAAATTTTCCAATGGAAAAGCTATCCACCTTTATCAAGCTGTTAGTTAGCAAAATATTATTCTAATCTTCAGCAAAATCGTTTAGTTTAACCAGCAACCCATCTATCTTTGTACGGATTAAATCCTTTTCTTTAATATAATTTTTTTCCGCTTGATCCTTTTCCTTAAGATGATTTTCCAAACTTTCGATTTTATCTCTAAGTTCCAAATTGGTATTTTCCAATGACCTGCAAATACCAATTATTTTTTCAACTTTTTGTTCGATTTCATCAAACTGCTTCAATATCAACTCCTTATCCAATTGGCTCACCTCTTAATCAGTTTTTAATATATAAGCGTACAACTATCACAAAGTCAAGTAATTTTACTCGGTCTTTTCTTCAAAATTTCACTTGCTGAAGTAAGATCATTAAGACTATTAATCCCAATAACTTCTTCAGGATCACAGCTCACAAGTGCTCCAATATTTTTTTTGCCCTTGTAACCCAGTTCGATAATGTCTGTAAAATAATACTCTTTTTGTGCATTATAGGGTTTTAGTTGCGGCAGGGCATCAGCTAAAAAATCCTTTTTTACACAATAAATCCCTGAATTAATAGTTTTAATTTTCCTTTGTTCTTCAGTTGCATCTGCCTGTTCAACAATTCCGGAAACATTACAATTCGAATCTACGATTAATCTGCCATATCCTTCAGGATCATTAATATTAACAGCCAGAATTGAAACATCACGATCCATGTTAATATGATCTCTTAAGAGGTTCTCAACTGTTTCAGGACGAAGAAGCGGGACGTCACCGCATAAAATAACTACATTTTTTGTCCTCTCCGGGATATACATCAATGAACATAAAACAGCGTGCCCTGTACCAAGCTGCTCCTTCTGGTAAGCAAATTCTGTATCGAATTTTTCCGAAACCACCTTTCGAACCTTGTCAGCCTGATTGCCGATAACAACAACTATATTTTTCCCAACAACAGCTTCTGCAGTTTCAACTACATACGTAATCATGGGTTTCCCATTCAGCTCATGCAGCACTTTTGCTTTTGAAGACTTCATGCGCGTCCCCAACCCGGCTGCAAGTATAACAGCGGTCACACTTGGGAAGTTTTTTTTCATTTTACCTCTTTTTTAAGTATGTTATCCGAATTGCAATAAAAGGGCATATCCTGTCATTGTATCAATTGATTGAGTAAAAAAGGCAGACTATTAAAATAAATAGCCTGCCTTTTGTTACGTTTATTATTCCATAAAAAGAATAAAATTGGTTTTTACATAATCAGAATGAATAGAATGTTAATTCATAAATTACGTTTTATTTTACGCTTATTCAGGTGCATTACTAAATAAAAATATCGATTCCAACCCAAAAATATAAATTTAAAATAAATCACAGCGTGTTATCGCGTTGAAGCAAGGTTAATACGGTGAAGCGCACGTTGAAGGGCAGCTTCGGCTCTGATGATATCAACTCCGGTATCTTTATCTTTAGCATCTAATCTTTTTTGAGCCCGCTCCATTGCAGCTTTTGCACGATCAATGTCAATATCCTTTCTTCTTTCTGCTGATTCTGCAAGCACGGTCACCTTATCTGGAAGTGCTTCAGCAAATCCTTCACTTACAAAAACATAACGATCCTTTCCATCTTTGTCGGTATAGCGAATTGTTCCAGTCTTCAGTATTGTCAAAAAAGGCGTATGCCCAGCAAGAACACCAAACTCACCAAGAATTCCTGGACACACGACAATTTTGGCCTCTTCACTAACCACAGCTTTTTCTGGAGTAACAACTTCAAGTCTAATATTTTCGGCCATGATGAACCCTCCCGGCTATTTAGCCTCAGCCATTTTCCTGGCTTTCTCAATCACTTCTTCAATACCGCCTACCATATAAAACGCCTGTTCGGGAAGTTCATCATGCTTTCCTTCAGAAATTTCTTTAAACGCTCGCACCGTATCTTCAATTTTTACATATGCGCCTTTTGTACCTGTAAAAACCTCGGCGACATGAAATGGTTGTGACAGAAACCGCTGAATTTTTCTTGCCCTGCTAACGATAATCTTGTCTTCGTCTGACAACTCGTCAACACCCAGAATTGCAATAATATCCTGAAGCTCTTTATATTTCTGAAGCATTTTTTGTACTGTTCGTGCAACTAGGTAATGTTCATCACCAATATATGCAGCATCTAAAATCCTTGACGTTGAATCCAATGGATCAACCGCCGGGTAAATACCTAATTCTGCAATTTGCCGTGAAAGCACAACCGTTCCGTCAAGATGCGCAAATGTAGTAGCTGGCGCAGGGTCTGTTAAATCATCTGCAGGCACGTAAACACACTGAACTGAAGTAATGGATCCTTTATCTGTAGAGGTAATACGCTCCTGAAGCTCACCAAGATCAACAGCAAGTGTCGGCTGATAACCCACTGCAGAGGGCATACGTCCAAGCAGCGCCGATACTTCCGATCCTGCCTGGGTAAAACGGAAAATATTATCAATAAAGATGAGCACATCCTGGTTTTCTTCATCTCGAAAATACTCAGCCACTGTAAGCGCTGAAAGTGCCACCCTCGCCCTGGCACCGGGAGGTTCGGTCATCTGGCCATATACCAATGCAGCTTTTGGGAGAACACCTGATTCCTTCATCTCATGGTATAAATCATTACCCTCCCGAGTACGTTCTCCAACCCCGGCAAAAACGGAAATACCACCGTGCTGCATGGCAATATTGTGAACCATCTCCATCATAATAACCGTTTTTCCAACACCTGCGCCACCAAACATGCCCATTTTCCCACCCCGAGGGAAAGGAACAAGCAGATCAATTACCTTAACACCGGTTTCAAGTACCCGGACAGTTGTATCCTGTTCAGTAAATTTAGGTGCTTCCCGATGTATCGGAAGCAGTTTATCCTGGCTGATAGGCCCAAGGCCATCAACAGGCTTTCCAACAACATTCAGCACGCGACCCAAAGCCGCTTGACCCACCGGCATCATAATCGGCTTACCCGTATCCTTCACGGACTGCCCTCTTCTTAGACCATCAGTAACATCCATGGCAATGGTTCGAACAACATTATCTCCGAGATGCTGGGCAACCTCAACTACAAGATTATCTTCATCATCACTAATGGTGGGATTGGTTATCAAAAGTGCTGTATAAATCGTTGGCAGACTCCCCTGCGCAAACTCAACATCTACTACAGGTCCTAAAACCTGGGTAACTCTACCTATGTTATCTCCCATCTAACAACCTCCTATCAAAATATATTCGATGTTTGTTTTCTTATCCTCTAAGTGCCTCAGCGCCACCAACGATATCCATCAACTCTGCAGTAATTGCAGACTGCCTGGCTTTATTGTATAAAACAGTAAGATTTTCAATAATATCTTTACATGCCTTGGTAGCATTATCCATAGCTGTCATACGCGCAGCGTGTTCGCTGGTTGAAGTTTCAAGCAACGCACGATAAATCTGGACAAATACATTTTTTGGAAGAAGCACACCTAACAGTTCTTCAGGTGGAGGCTCACAAATATGCTCCGCAAGATAGAATATTCTGTCCTCATCATGCTCATCTTTCCCATTTTTGCTTTCAATGGGTGGTATGGGCAGAAGCTTCTTCATTACCGGTATCTGTCGTCCCACATTTAAAAATTCTGGATAGATAATATACACCTCGTCATAGGTCCCTTCCAAATAAGCATCAACAAGCTTTCTGCCGGCCGTGGATGCAACATGAAAAGGAATCCGTTTTCCAACAATATCCAAATAAGCATCTGTGACATTCTGTTTTTTTTTTCTGCACCAGTTTAAACCCTTCTTGCCGAAGCCTGTAAATGTAAATTCCATTCCGTTTGATGAAGGATCTGCTATAAATTTTGAAGCCTTATCTATCAAGTTTGCGTTAAATCCACCGCACAGGCCTCTGTCTGAAGTACATAAAACAATATGGATGTTGTTCACTTGTTCCCGAGGCGTAAACAGCTCATTGGCTTCTTCTCCTGACTTTTCTGCAAGGCTGCCTAAAACTTCACTGAACTTATCTGCATAGGAACGAAACCCTTCCATTCTCATCTGACAACCACGAAGTCTGGAAGTTGCAACCATATTCATTGCCTTGGTGATTTGCTGCGTTTTTTTAACAGCTGAAATTTTTGTCTGAACATCTTTTAAACTTGGCATACGGCTAAGCCCTTATTATGTATTTTTTTATTGCTTTGAATAAAACCTTTTTTATGGTTGACATTTGGCATGCGTCTTCAACAAAGCAATATTACTTAGTTTATCGTATCTTTAAATTCATCATTATATGTTTTCAAAGCGTCGTTCATTTTTTTATCCAATTCTGCTGATATCTCTTTTTTATCTTTTATCTCAGAGAGGATACCCGGATGTCTTTCTTCCAAAAACATATAAAGCCCTGCCTCATACTTGGCCAGAACCTTTACTGGATATTTGTCAAGATAACCCCTTGTTCCAGCAAACAGAATAGCCACCTGCTTTTCCAAAGGTAACGGCTTGTACTGGGGCTGGTTAAGTATCTCAACAAGCCTTTCACCACGGATCAGCTGTTTCTGTGTTGCCACGTCAAGGTCAGACCCAAATGCCGCAAAAGCCTCGAGCTCTCTAAACTGGGCAAGATCAAGCCTTAATGTTCCGGCAACCTGTTTCATTGCCTTAACCTGTGCAGACCCTCCAACACGTGATACTGAAAGCCCGACATTAATAGCTGGCCTGACCCCTGCAAAGAAAAGGGAAGGCTCAAGATAAATCTGTCCGTCAGTAATTGAAATAACATTGGTTGGAATATATGCGGATACATCGCCTGCTTGTGTTTCTATGATAGGCAAGGCGGTTAAGGAACCAGCGCCAAGTTCATCATTTAGTTTGCATGCGCGTTCCAGTAAACGGCTGTGGTTATAGAAAATATCTCCTGGATATGCCTCACGTCCGGGAGGTCGGCGCAATAGAAGTGAAATCTGCCTGTATGCAACTGCCTGCTTTGATAAATCATCGTAAACAATAAGGGCGTGCTGCCCCTTATCACGGTAATATTCTCCCATGGCACATCCTGCATATGGCGCGAGATACTGAAGGGTGGCAGGATCGCTGGCACACGCAGATACAATCGTTGTATATTCCATGGCACCATGTTTCTCTAAAACAGCATGCACCTGAGCTACCGTTGATTTTTTCTGCCCACACGCCACATAGATACAATAAATACCCGTTTCCTTCTGAGCTAAAATTGCATCTACAGCACAGGCAGTTTTCCCAATCTGGCGGTCACCGATAATAAGTTCACGCTGTCCACGACCCACCGGAGTCATGGCGTCAATTGCTTTTAAACCCGTGTAACAGGGCTCATGAACACTTTTCCTTGCTATAACTCCAGGAGCAACCATCTCAACGCGTCTTAATTCAGTGGCTTCAATAGGGCCTTTCCCATCCAATGGTTCCCCAACAGCGGAAACGACACGCCCCAAAACGGCTTCTCCAACAGGGACCTCGGCTATTTTGCCGGAACGCTTGACAATATCTCCCTCTTTAATATGACTGCACTCACCCATGATGGCAATCCCAACATTGTCCTCTTCAAGGTTAAGAACAAGTCCCATTATCCCGCCAGGAAACTCAATAAGTTCAAGTGCCATCGCGTTTTCAAGACCGTAGACCCTTGCAATTCCATCACCTACAGATAAAACAACTCCTGTTTCTGTTAACTCAACCTTCTTTTCATAATCCGAAATTTGTTCTTTTATAATCTGACTTATTTCTTCAGCTTTTAATTCCATTATACACGCTCACCCCTTTTTAAAGATTCTCTCATATTGAGTAATTGTGTTCTGATACTTCCGTCCAAAACCAGATCACCAATTCTTGATACAACACCACCTATAAGGCTGGGGTCATGTTGAACATCCAGAATAATATCCTTGCCTGTTATTTTCGATAACGTTGCGCTAATCTTATCAACAGTTTCATCAGCAAGTTCTGTCGCCGAAACCAGGCTGGCTCGAACGGCACCCTTGAGTTCATCTGCCAATTTTTGATAAAAATCATTAATATTATTTATAAATCCTATCCTTCCCTTATCAAATAGCAAGAGAAAAAACGACCGCATCACAGATGAAAGTTTTAGTTTTTCTATAATTGCTTCCAAAATTTTTTTGCGGCCTACCGAATTATATAACGGATTGCAAAGAGCGCTTTCTAACTCTTTTTCCCTTGCAATCAAATGCGAGAAACCATCGAGTTCCTCCCTATACTTTTCTGCCTTACCATCTTCTTTGGCTATAAGCAGAAGTGCCTTGGCATAACGCCGTGCCACAGTTAAATTTTTCATTATGCCACCACCTTTTCTAAGTATTCATCCACCAGTCTTGCCTGATCCGCTTCATTTATCCTGCTTTTAATCAGCTCTTCCGCTCTGACAAGAGCCTTTTCTATCAAATCTGATTTTATACTCTCTTTCGCACGTTTAAACTCATTTTCAATACTTCTATTTGCCTGCACTTCAAGTTTTTCCGCAGCAGTTTTCGCTTCTTTCAATATTTTTGCCTTTGCATCATTACCCTGTTGCACAAACTGCTCTATAATCTTTTCGGATTCCTTATCCAGATCAGACAACTTTTTAACATATTGAACAACTTCTTTTTCAGCATTTTTCCTTTTTGCTTCCAGGTCAGCCAAGTGACTTTGGATCTCTTTAATCCTTGAGCTTAAGGCTTCTGATACAGGTTTTCGCAAAAGCAAAACAAGGCCTGCAGCCAAAACAAAAAAATTCATGACCCTGTATGTATCTGTTTTAACCCATCCCTTCGGGGCTTGTTCACCATCTGATGAGCTATAGGCTATCCCGGCAATCAAAAGAAAAAACATCATGACTGCAACACATAGCACATGGCGCTTTCCTCTTTTGTTCTGCTTACGATAAAGACCCGTTCGTTGCATGTCCGTCAAAGCCATTATGCAGCCCTCCCTAAAATTTTCTGGCCGATAGCATCTGCGAATGCATCAAGTTCATGATTCAATGATATCCTTATATCCTCTGAGTCTTTCATAATTTTTTTTCTAATCATATCCAATTCTGCCTGAGCCTTCTCGTTAATACTGTCAACCATCTGTTTTTCTTCTTCAATGGCCACTTCAACAAGATGTTGTTTTTCTTTTAAGCCCTGTAATCGTGCTTGCTTAATGCCTGATACAAATGCCTCCTCTTTTTCCCGGGTATCCTTGCAAAACATATCAATCTGGTTTTTAAGTCCATCAACTTTTTCTTTTCTGCAAAGCAACATCTTTCTTATCGGTTTATATAACACCATGTTTAGAGTAAAAATTAAAACAATAAAATTGATAATCTGCACAACAAGGGATGCATCAACACTAATCATTAGGAACACCTCCATATGAAAAAACAGGAAAGCTTTTTTATCAGCGCTGCAGACTGAACAATGATTGGAACTGATAAAAAAATTACTACCTAAGAAAAAGAGGACGCCAGTATGATAACTTTGGGGAAAAACGGTCCGGATATCAATTTCATCAAAGGGCATTAAAATTCAAAATCCACAACCTTCAAACAGTAAACAATATGTTATCTTATAGCACCTTTACTCTCAATCCAATACATTGTCAGGCAGTTGTGTGTCTAAAAAAACTATTAAAAACAGTAAAGTACAATAATATATCTGACTAATACATTTTACTTTGTTCTCCTATATCATTTTCAATAACTTGTCAAAGTTTTTTTACATTTAAATTGTTATTTCAAGGTAAATAAATCCTTTCCAGGATTTTCTTTTTTAGGTAACGCAGCCTTTTCATTCAAGACTGTCCGATTTTTCATGCTGCATTTTCCATTTAATATAACACCTGGTTTTATTGAAATAACCGGCGCATGGATATCACCTTTAATCCTTGCCGGAGGATGCACATCAATCCTGCTTCCTGCATCTACAACCCCGTTTATTTCACCCATAATTGTTGCTGAATCAACAACGACATCTGCATCAACAACAGCATCTTGACCAATAATTAATGACCCTTTATTACCAAGGATTTTTCCCTTTAACTTCCCATCTATTCTGATACTGCCCTGAAACATAATTATTCCTTCAATGCGGGTATTTGTTCCCAAAAAAGTAGCAACCATCGCATCCGTTTTCTTACTTTTTTTCATATACACTCCATTGAAATATTTTTATTCAACAATAAACCGTCTCATACTTAAATTCATCAGGATACCAATACTAACCATTTTAGTTACTACTGAAGACCCGCCGTAACTAATAAAAGGCAAAGGAACACCTACAACCGGGACCAGTCCGGTCACCATCCCTACATTTATAAAAATTTCCCAAAACAGCATAGACATTAAACCTACCGCCAAAATTGTCCCAAAAGGATCCCTGCACCCATTGGCTACTTTTAATCCCCAAACAATCAGCATCAGAAACATAAAAAGCAAAAAAACTGAACCAAGAAACCCCCATTCCTCAGCCAATACGGAAAATATGAAATCTGTATGCTGCTCCGGCAAAAAAGAAAAAGCATTCTGTGTCCCCTGCATAAATCCTTTGCCTGAAAGCATACCGGAACCGATAGCAATTTTAGATTGGATAATATGATAACCCGAGCCCAGAGGGTCCCTGTCGGGATTTAAAAAGGTCAGGATTCTCTCTTTCTGGTAGTCTTTTAAAAAAAACCAGACCAAAGGAACGGTTATTGTGCAAAACGACGCCAAATATGCCAATGAGCGTTTTTCAACCTTTACAAAAACAGTCATTGAAACAGCGATCAACAAAATAAGCATGGCTGTCCCCAGATCAGGCTGACTGGCTACCAGCATAAATGGAATCGTGACCAGAATAAAGGGCTTGAAAAGATCTTTGATGGCAAAGCCTTGCTCTTTTGAAAACTTAGAGTAATACTTTGCGAGAATAATAATCAACGCAATCTTAACCATCTCAGACGGCTGGATTGAAACACCGGCAAATGTCAGCCAGCGGCGTGACCCTCCAGCATATTTTCCAAAGATTACCACGCAGGCCAGAAGCAAAATACATGCCCCGTAAATAACAACTGACCAGCCTTCCAGCGACCTGTAATTAAACAGGAAAGAACATACCATCAGTATAAACCCAGCACAAAACCAGATCATCTGTTTCATGTATAGTGTTTTTTGCATCGTTCCGGCTGCTGCGGCACTGTATAGCGTCATAAGACCTATAAAACACAGCAAAAGGGTAATGCCTAATAAAATCCAGTCAAAATACGCAACAAGACGTCTGTCAAACATAAGCGTTTAGATCCTGATAAAAGCAAAAAAAATATCCATTAATTTAAGCCTGAACCTGTCTTTTGATGGCTACTAAAATAGGTTTGTATGATTGTGCTGGCGATGGGTGCTGCTGTACCTGATCCACTCCCGCCATTTTCTACAAAAACCACAACAGCGATTCTGGGATTATCAGCCGGAGCAAAGGCAATAAACCATGCATGTGGTTTTAAACTATCTGGGCCCTTGTCTCTTTTTGCGTCACTGTCTTTTTTACGGCTAATCACTTGCGCTGTTCCTGTTTTCCCGCAGATATCAATTCCAGCAAGCTTAGCTCCTCGTGCAGTTCCCCTTGCATGATTTACAACATTCCACATCCCTTGTCTAACTATCTTCAATGTTGTATCACTTATGGGAAGCTTCCCCATAATTTCTGCTTTATTTTCAGTGACAATATGGCCCTCTGCGGTTTCGATTTTCTTTACGATCAATGGGCGATAAATGAACCCTCCATTTGCAATCGCAGAAGTTAAAACAAGCATCTGAATAGGCGTGACAAGATTATACCCCTGGCCTATTGCTATTAAAAGGGTTTCTCCGCGATGCCATGATTCTCCCATACGCCTTTTTTTCCAGGCTGAAGTCGGTACCAATCCTCTGGATTCATTATCAAGGTTGACACCCGTAATAGATCCAAGTCCACATGCTCTTGCATACCATGAAAGACGCTCGATGCCAACTTCCTGACCAACCTTATAAAAAAAAACATCACAAGATTCCGCCAGCGCGTCTACCACATTGACCTTTCCATGTCCGGTTTCTTTCCAGCATCGAAAGTCACGATCTCCATAGCTGTAATAACCGGGACATACAACGGTGGTTTTTTCATCTATAACTTTCTCTTCCATGCCCGCAATCGCTGTAACAATTTTATAAGTTGATGCAGGAGGATACTCCCCGTGAACAACCTTGTTTTCCAATGGCCTTAATGGATCGGTCACAAGCGAGCGCCATTGTTTGGAAGTCATGCCGCAAACGAAAATGTTCTGGTCAAATGAAGGGCTGCTTGCCAAAGCAAGGATATGTCCCGTTTCCGGATCCATGGCTGCTACAGCGCCTGCCATCCCTTTTAATAAATCTTCAGTTTTCTGCTGAAGAATACTGTCTATGGATAAATAAATATTATATCCGGGTGTTGCATCAACAGTCTTTAAAATCCTGACAACCTGACCTGTTGCATTCACCTCAACCTGTTTCCCGCCCCGCTTGCCAATTAAAAACGTTTCACAGGCCTTTTCCATACCGACCTTTCCAACATAATCTCCTCCCCTGTATCCAGGAAATTTTCCGGATTTAAGCTCGTCTGAACTTATTTCACCTATATATCCAGTTAGGTGCGCAGCATGGTTGCTGTTAATATAATGTCTTTTTTGTTTTACATCAATAACAATACCGGGCAGATCGTATTTATGGGCCTCAACAACAGCCAAAGCATCACGCCCGATATCCTCTTTTAATACAATCTGCTTATAGTATGGGCCTTTGTTGTTCTCAATAGTTGCCAAAAGGTCTGCTGTTGGAATTTTTATATATTCAGACAGTTTTTTAATTGTAAGATCAACAGGATCAGCATCTTTCAAAATAATACCCAAATCAAAAGATGGCCGGTTATCAACGAGCAACGCTTCATTGCGATCAAAAATCAATCCTCGTGAAAATTCTATCCCCTGCAACCGTATGCAGTTATTATCAGAAAGCCGCCTGAACTCTTGCCCTGAAATAATCTGAAGATAAAAAAGACGTGAAAAAAGTATGGCAAACGCGATAAAAATACTATAAACAATCCCCGTTAGTCGCTGATTGTACCAGTCACTGTCTAAGGCTTTCAAATAACTGTGCAAAATAACCTCAAAATAACAACATTACATATGATTAAATCAGTTTTTAACCCGTTTATGTTTAAGGCGTTATCTGTTATATTGATCATTGTTTATAAATATATTTTCAGGAAACCGAACCTATCTCCAATGTATCTGATTTAAGCCTATAACAATAAGAGGGACTGTAATCACTGCCCACATCAGTTGTATGGTTATCGTCTTTAAAACGTAAACGCCGGATGTTCCTTCAGGGCCTAAAAAAGTAATCACTCCAAACAACATGGCATTTTCAATAAAAACACACGCAACTGTTACAAGTGGCAACGTAGCTTTATGTTGCAATTGTAAAAATTTTAATGCCCACTTCATGGATAGAAATAACCATGTGTAAATGCTTATATAAAGGCCAAAGTACCCTCCGGAAAGACTATCCACAACAAACCCTGAGAGCATTACAACCACGATGCCTTCACGAAAAGGACGAAACATACCAAAAAAGATCACAAAAGGGACCATTAAATCGTAAAATCGATTAAAAAATGGGAAAAATGGGAAAATTGCCGTCTGGATAATCACAAAAAAAAGAAGGATAGTTATATAAAAGCAATGTTTCATTATTGGCTGTCGCTGAATTCAAAATCAGCAGGATTTGAAAAATTTATCAGCACCAAGACCTCTTCAAGTTTTTCAAAATCGACATAGGGTGTAACCGTAACCTCCTGAAACATACCGGAATTACGTTTGACAATACCTGAAACGTAACCGATATTGAGGCCTTTGGGAAAAACACCATCCAGCCCGGAAGAAATAATAACATCTCCAACTTGCATATCATGCTTTCTTAAAACATATTTTAGATGGCACAGATCTATAGAATCTCCTTTAATAACACCTCGAGCCCTTATTCTTTGCACAAGAGCATCAACAGAACTGTTTCGATCATTGATGAGCAATACTTTCGAATAATGAGGAGAAACATCAATAACCTGACCTGCTATACCATCTGGAATAACAACCGGCACACCCCTTACAACCTTTTCGGAAGAACCTTTATCTATGATAATTGTTTTAAACCACGGGGAAGGGTCTCTGCCGATAACTTCTGCAGCAAGAAAATTTCCGGGCTTGTTCTTCTGGAAGTCAAGTAAATGCCTAAGGCGAGCATTGGCGAGTTCCACTTCCTTGCGCTGGCTGTTCTGGTAGGTAGAGGCATCCAGCTCTTTTTTGAGCCTTTCATTCTCCTTAGCTACAGAAATAAGAATAAAATAATTGTTCCATGTATCCCTGATAAATTTTACGGCACCTACGACAACATTCTGGAAAGGAGCAACAAAAAAAATCCCGATTCGGCCGAATCCATGGGGAGAATAACGACGGCTGGAAACGGACAGCATTATAATATTGGCAGTAATTACAACAAGCAAGCCAATAACAATCACCATCTTTTTTGAAAACATTAAGCTACAGGATTACTATCTGTTTAAGAATTTCTATATTGTCTAAAATCTTGCCTGTTCCTAAAGCCACTGTTGACAAAGGGTCATCGGCTATGGTTATCGGCAGGCCGGTTTCTTCCCTTAACAGTTTGTCTAAATTTTTCAACAAAGCACCTCCTCCGGTAAGGACAATCCCCCTGTCTACAATATCAGCAGCTAGTTCGGGTGGGGTCTGTTCCAAAGCTATTTTGACCGTATCGACAATAGCATCGACCTGTTCGGCAATCGCTGAACGTATTTCTTCTGAATCAATAGTCAGAATCTTTGGAATGCCTGAAGCAAGATCTCGACCTTTAACCTCTATGGTTTCAAGATTCTCAGGATCAGGGTAAGCATTACCAATGGTTGTTTTAATAATTTCAGATGTTCTTTCCCCGATCAAAAGGTTATATTTTCTTTTAATATGCTGTATGATTGACTCATCCATTTTATCACCGGCAACCCTTATCGATCTGCTGTAAACGATACCTGCCAGTGAAATAACAGCGACTTCTGTTGTCCCTCCCCCAATATCAACAACCATATTGCAAACAGGCTCGGTTACAGGAAGACCTGCGCCGATTGCCGCAGCCATCGGCTCTTCAATCAAAAAAACCTCCCTGGCTCCTGCTGATTCAGCAGATTCTCGAACAGCGCGCTTTTCCACCTGTGTAATACCCGAAGGCACTGCAATAATAATTCTCGGCCTGACAAAAGATCTTCTGTTATGTACCTTGTGAATAAAATGCCTAAGCATGGCTTCGGCAACTTCAAAATCAGCTATTACCCCGTCACGCATCGGCCGGATTGCTACAATATTTCCAGGTGTTCTGCCCAGCATGTTTTTTGCTTCCAGACCCACGGCCAATACCCGATTTTTCGCTCTGTCATCTGTACGCACTGCGACAACCGAAGGTTCGCTTAATACAATGCCTTTTCCCTTTACATATACCAGTGTGTTAGCCGTACCAAGATCTATTGCAAGATCTGTAGAAAACATGCCCAGGATCCGATCAACAAAGAAATTCATATTGCCTCATTTTTGTATTTTAAACATCGTGGAAATTTTGTTAACAGCAGTGTTAAGTGATTTTGCTCTGAACGTTTAATATGTTTAACTCATGGTTAGGATACACACAACACATTAATGACGTTACAACAAGTAAAACGTCGTTACCAGAAATATATGAGAATTACAAGGACAAATTGCCTTTAAAAAAAGAACCTTATAAAATTTTTTTCATTACCATATCATGCAGCTTTGGCCTGAATTTTTTTATCTGATCATTGTCACGGACAGGATGAACCCGATTGGTTAAAAGAATGACAATAATACATCGATCGATATCCATCCAGAAGGATGTTCCTGTATAACCAAGATGTCCCACAGTGTTTCTTGAAAACATTTTGCCACTGCTTGAACCGATCTGTGAAGGCGTATCAAAACCAAGCGCCCAGGCTGTGTTGTTCTGCCGCATAAAAAATTGATGAATCAATGCACTATCAAACATGTTTGTTAAAGATTTTTCATAAAATACGTTTAAAAGAAACAACAACAGCTTCAACACATCATCTGCTGTACCAAAAAGCCCTGAATGACCTTCAATACCCCCTAAAACGTAAGCGTTATCATCATGCACTTTACCGCTTAAAACTATTTTCCGCCATGGGCAGCACTCTGTTGCTGCATAGTTTCCAGAACGCGGCGCTGAATTTAAGTCATTAAAAAAAAGACCGTTACCTGAACGCTCAAATATATCCATCGGTGCGTAAATGTCTTCTGTAACATAACGGTCCAGCCGTTTTTCTGAAAGCCTTTCAACGACCCAGCAAAGTACCATAAATCCCAAATCACTATACAGCGTCGTTTGACCTGGAGAAAACAACAACGGCTCTTTGACAAGTAGTTTTCTTAACGCATCTTTTCTTTGTGATACAGGCAATTTCACCAGGGTCTTATAATAGGGTCTGTAGTCAGGCAGGCCTGAACTATGGCAAAGAAGCTGGCGTATGGTGACTTTTTCCTTGTCTGTGCCCTTGCACACGTAAAGGATAGATCCCAAGTGCTGATCAAGATCAACCTTGCGGTCCTGAGTCAGTTTCATAACCGCCATTGTTGTGGCAAGCGGCTTTGTAAGCGACGCCAGATCAAAAATCGTATCTGTGACCATGGGTGTTTTTAAAAAAATGTCAGCATACCCGTACGCCTTTTTAAAAACAATCGAATCATATGTGGAAACAAGAAGCACGCCACCGGGAAAAACCCCGTTTGAAACCCCCTGCTGCATATATGCTTCTATCTGCTTCATGGTTCAGGCTTACCTGACTACCGATTCATGAAACGTGAGCAACCCACGCGTGGTATCAAGCGTTGCATCCATACCTGTAGGAATCGTAATATTTGTTTTTCCATGTCCTGCTTCAATACCTGTAATAACAGGGATATCTTTATCACCGATAATCTCTTCCACGATGCTGATTATCTCATCATATGCGCCACATGATTCAAAAGAACAAAGTATCAGGCCGGCAAGGTCATCAAAGCAGCCTGCCATCTTCATTTGTGTCAGCATTCTGTCAATCCTGTAAGGCGCCTCACCATTTTCTTCAATAAAAAGGATACTCCCTTTAAAATCAGGCTCATAGGGAGTTCCTAAAAGATGACACAACGTCGTTAAATTCCCTCCCAGAACGGTCCCGAAGCATATGCCAGGATTAATGATCACGCTGTCTTTCAATGTTATTTCAATCCTGTCAGTAGATGAAACAACCGATTGAATTGACTCTATTGAGATTTTATCTGCATCAGCAAGCGTCGTTATCATGGGGCCGTGAAAAGCAACCAATCCGCATTTTTTATAAACAGTCGATAAAACAGCAGAAATATCACTAAACCCAACAAGAATCTTCGGGTTTTTTCGAATTAACTCATAATCTATTAAAGGAAGTATCTTTAAAGAACCAAAGCCCCCTCTGGCGCAAAAAATTGCACGTACCGTATCATCTGCAAAAAGATTGTTAAACATCGTTGCTCGATGGACATCAGAACCTGCGAGATACCCTTTTTTCTCAAACAACCCTTCAGGCAGATATGCATGGAAACCCAAAGACTCAAGAACCCTTATCCCTTTATAAAATTTATCTTTATCAAAATGACTGGCAGGGGCAACTATGCCTACTTTATCTCCCGGCAAAAGAAATTTGGGTATTAAACGTTTTTTTTTCATACAGCAGCCTGGTTTTAAATGCGATATCAATCCATCATGCGAAAAATTATATATACATCCAAGTCACAGTTCAATCAAAAGATATTTAATGCGCTTGCATATCATAAAATATTTTTTCTATAACACATCCTTTCTTGACATAACAGTATCAAATTGTTAAACGTTTGAAATGTCGGGGCGTGGCGCAGACTGGTAGCGTACTTGAATGGGGTTCAAGGGGTCGGAGGTTCAAATCCTCTCGCCCCGACCAGATTGAAACAATAAAAATAGCGGGTTAGCTAAACAGCTGATCCGCTTTTTTTT
>JAGVGX010000273.1 GCA_020056865.1 Desulfobacterales bacterium | reverse complement strand
CAGGTGGCCCCGGATTGTATAAGCTGTCATTCTACCAATTCACTTCATGATATTTATAAACAAGATGATAAAAAGTCTACGGTTAATAAAGACAATCTTGAAAAAACCTGCCGCCAATGTCATGTGAGAGTCAATCAGAACTTTATACAGATTGCCGTTCATCCCAGTGCTGATCACAGGGAAACACCTGTTTTACATGCGTTGAGTGTTCTTTTAACTTGTGCATTGTATGGTACTATTTCCAGCTTTTTAGCCCTTTTGTCTATTGAAGTATATCGAAGGAGAAAAGATGGTATCAAATGGAAGTTAAAACAAGGTACATCTTGGCGAGGCGTGAAAAAAAGCAGATCCAACATCAAATCACGATAACGAAAGACAGGAGAATTTATGCCGGTAACAATATCAGAATCTGTACCTACGCAACCCAAGTATAATAAAGAAGACATGCTTCAGGATGATTTTTTTACGCATGTTAAAGGTGTAGGCGTTATTCCAAGGGATATCTATAGATATGTTCTGTCCGATCCTTTGGGTGATTTGCCGAGATATTCCATTCACATTGTTATTCAACATATCATGGTGTTCGTAAGCTTTCTCACGCTTGCATTAACCGGACTGCCGCTTTATTTCAGCGATCTGTTCTGGGCACCTTATATTGTCTCTATGCTTGGAGGACCCGATACAGCAAGAATTATTCATAGAGTTGGTGCGTCTATTATGGTGTTTTCTTCTGTATATCATGTTTCGACGATTATCGCAGGAACGGTTCAAAAGATTAAACGTGGCAAATTTGACTATAAACGGACGCAGATTCCCCGTTTAAAGGACCTCTATGATTTTATCGCTGATTTAAAATATTTTCTTGGTAAAGAACCGTATCGCCCGAAAATGGAAAAATTTATGTATAAACAAAAGATGCATTATCTTGCAATTTTATGGGGTAACACGGTGTTGTTGACTGCAGGTTCGGCATTGTTGTTTCCCGAGATTACCTCTAACCTGTTTCCAGATATGTTAATGATAATTTTTCCTGACGGTCTGGTTAAAATATTTTCTGAAACCCTTGCCAATTTTACTGCACTTCCAACCTTTATACAAGATCTTGCAAGGTTAATGCATGTGGATGAAGCGATTATGGCACTTATCGTCGTTGCCTTCTGGCACTGGACAAATGTTCATGTGGTTCCTGGAAGATTCCCCCTGCAATGGTCTTTTTTAACCGGTAAAATAACCAGAGAACATCAAATGGAAGAACATTTCCTGGAATATATCAGAAATTTGGAAGAAATACCCGGAGAACAAGAATATTTAAGAGACGTTTTAAAGGAAAATGGGTTTTATGTTGACGATGTTAAGTCGGAAAAGAGCACTTCAGAAGTAACTGAAAATCTTTTACATCCTGATACCATGGAGGGCGTTTAGAAGTGAAAAACGAACCAAAAAGATTAAATCATCCTTTTGTTGTGTATTTTATTAGCCTGTTTTTTATTGTTATTATGATATCCATTACTACATGTGTTGGGTTCCATTTCACGTTATCGTCGCATGGTCCAGGACTTTTATTGCCATTAAAAGAAAAATTGCAGCAGGAAGAAAGGTCAGTTATATTGGAAGAAGCAAATCTTTCAGAAGAATTTGAGATTCACAGGCATTTTCATAATATTGCTGATTTTCCTCAACTTCCTGAAAAAGACCGGCCTGTATGTTATATCTGTCATTCTGATTATCCGCATAATAAAAGCAAAAAGGTCAGATCTCTTTTAAATATTCATACCCAGTTTTTTGTATGTGAAACATGCCATATTGAGAACAAAAAAGAAGAAGTCGTTGTGTACAAATGGTATGACCCTTTTCAAACGGATCCAAAAGGGCCGTTTTTTGGAACGAGTTATGATGCTGAATCAGGTGCGCTTGTTGAAGTTGAGGATCTGTTTTCCAAAATAGCGCCATATCTTGTAAAAGGGGATCAACTGGAATCGGAAATCCAGAAACAAGATGCCCCTTTGGCCAAGGACTACATGAAAGTCAGGGATAAACTGACGCCTGAGCAAAGAGACAGTGTTAAAAATAAATTTCATGTTGGCATAAAGCCCAAAGGTCATGAATGCAAAATATGTCATTCCAAAGACAGCATATTGCAGTTTAGTAAACTTGGATTTGCTGATAAAAGGATATTAGATTTAGAGCAGTTAAATATAAAGGGAATGATTACCAAGTATGAAGATTTTTACCTGCCAAATCTGTTTCAGGAGTCCGAGTCAGGCGAATTAAAAACAAAAAATAGCCAAAAAGTTGTAAAATAGAGGTTACCGCTTGATTCAAATCAAACATGTTGCTGCATGTCTCGGCTTATTTCTTTTTACTCAACTTATGTCGGGTGTCTGTTATCCTGAAGACTGTGTGAAAATCAAACCCCTTTTTGAGGTTGAAACAGGCGCGGATCAGCCCAGCGATATGTCGATTGCGCCAAACAGAGATATGTATCTGGTTGATGGGGTAAACCATAAAATCAGAGTTTTTGACAGTAAGGGCAGATCAAAATTTAACTTTGGGAAAAAAGGAGCAGGCAAAGGAGAGTTTGATTATCCGCTGGGTATTGACATATCTGATAGTGGTAAGGTCTTTATTGCGGATTCAGGTAACCACAGGATACAGGTTTTTAATCTAAAAGGTGAATTTGACTATATGTTCGCCGTAAAATCAGGCCCGGATGAAAAACCCTCGGATCCTGTTGATGTGCTGGTATCAAAGCTTAAAAATTATGTATATGTATCGGATAATGATAATCATAAAATTAAGGTATATAGCCAAAACGGTATTTTTGAGTTTGAATGGGGGAGTTTTGGGGAAGATCATGGGCAGTTCAGGTATCCAGGGATTATGGCAATCAACGAATTTAATGAAATCTTTGTTGTTGACGTGCTCAATACCAGGGTTCAGAAGTTTGATCCTTTTGGCAATTTTATAGCAGATATTGGTTCCTGGGGTGTGCTTCCAGGAAAACTTTTCAGGCCCAAGGGCGTTGCGGTGGATAAACGCAACAGGGTTTATATCAGTGATAGTTACATGGGTTTTATACAGGTCTTTTCTGATGATGGCCGCTTTTTTGGAGTTGTTTGTGAAGAAGGTAAAAACAGACAGTTTGTAACACCTGTGGGAATGACTATCGATGATAAAAAACAAAGCTTGCATGTTGTGGAAATGAGAGCGGGGAAAATAAGTGTATCCAAGCTGTTAGACTAACAAAAAACTTTTTTTATGATCAAAGTATCACTAATTGATGCTCAAAATAAAAATAAATATATGTTTATGTATCATGTTTGCGTTAGGGTGCTTACCCCCAGCGATTTCAGCCTTGGAAATGTCTTCAAAAAGAGACTGTGCGATTTGTCATATTATGTGGCTTAACGATTTCAGGACAGAAAAAAAGACATTGATTCCCTGGCAACCGGGAAATGTTCTCATGAAGGATACCCAAGGTGTGGTCAGCTCTGAAGAAATATGTTACAGCTGTCATGATGGTTATGTAAATGATTCACGGGCAATTGCATGGAAATACAACAGGCATAAGGTGTTTGTAAAACCTTCAGACAATGTCAGCATTCCATCTTCGCTTCCTTTAAGCAATAAAGATGAAATCTATTGCGGAACATGTCATTCTCCACATGGGATTGGATCTGCTCCTGATGAACGCACGGGAATTACATCATTTTTCAGAGAAGATAAAACCGATTCAATTTTATGCCAAATGTGTCATGTTCGTGAGGGCAATTATAAAAATAACAACGGTCATCCTTTAGCTGCCGGTGAAATGAATTTGCCGAAAATACTTTTTGAATCAGGGGGTAAACAGGCGAAGCAGAAAGATAAAATTATCTGCCAGTCATGCCATAAAGCGCATGGTGCAAAAGGAGATAACATTGTTATTATTGATAACAGAAAATCAGAACTTTGCATGATGTGCCATGAAAAACAAAAATACATTATAGACACAAAACACGATCTTTCGACGTCATTGCCGGATGAAAAAAATATAAAAAGTAAAAAGCCCTCTGAGGCAGGACCTTGCGGAGCATGCCATACCCCGCATAATGGGGCCAGTAAAAGATTGTGGGCAAGGCGTCTTGGGGCCGGCGATCCTGCGGCTCAGATGTGCCTTTCGTGTCATGATAAAAACTCGGGATACAATACAAAAAATACAGGTGATTTTTCGCATCCTATTAATATTGAACCTGTTGTACTAAAGGATTACAGCGCAACCTCGCTGCCTTTATATTCAGGGGAATTGACGAGAAACAAGAAAGGCCGGATTCAGTGTTTCAGTTGTCACGAGGTGCATCGGTGGGACCCAGCTTCTACAGCCAATCGAGGCGGTATTAATATTGAAGGTAATGCTTCAAACAGTTTTTTAAGGATGTCAAACAGTTCTTCATCCTTATTGTGCATAGAATGTCATCAGAATAAAAAGCAACTGATGGGTTCCGACCATAACTTAATTATAACCGCACCGGATGAAAAAAACATGCAGCAATTCACAGCTTCTGTTTCCGGGCCTTGCGGTGCCTGCCACATTGTTCACAATGCTGCAGGTAAAGGGCTGTGGAGTAAGCCCTTGGCCGGCAATAAGGATGTTGTAACTCAGTTATGTATCGGTTGCCACAACGCAGAGGGTGCTGCAAAAGAAAAAGGCATAGGCGATAACTATCACCCGGTTGATGTCATGCTGGAAAGACTGAATATGGACGAAGCAAAGAAAAAAGGTTTAAGCGTGCTACCCCTGTATGACAGTGATGGCAATCAACAAGAGGATATGAAACAAGGGGATATGAAAATGGTTTGCCTGACCTGCCACGAACCCCATACCTGGGCTCCTGGTAAAACCAGTACGATTTCAAACGATGCATATAAAAATGAAGAAGGGGATGCCACAAACAGTTTTTTAAGAAAAGCAAATTTTCCGTCCTCCGAACTTTGTAAAACATGCCATGTTAAAGAATCAATGGTTGACGGGACTGCTCACGATCTTAATATAACCGCTCCACAAGCTGCGAATTTGCTTGGCCAGACAGTAAAGGCTTCCGGGCAATGCGGGGCGTGCCATTTGGTGCACAACAGCCCTAATAAGTTAAAACTCTGGGCGCTGCCCTATGGTTCTATCGTCGAGTCGGAAAGCACAATGAATGCCTTATGCAGAAGCTGCCATGAAAAGGGGAAAAGCGCAGAAAACAAAATTCCGATTATAGCAACACATCCTGAAGGCAAATTAATTAATAATATTATGCAGTTTAACAGAGAAATAAAAGATTATACGCTTATTTTTGATAAAGATGGCAAAGAAGTAAATAGTGGAGATATTTCCTGCCCTTCTTGCCATAATGCTCACCAGTGGAGCCTTAAGGAAAAGGAAGGACAGGAAAAACAGCAAAACAAAATAAATGGAAAATTTCTAAGAACCCTAAGCTATAAAACCGTTTGCATCGACTGTCATGGAACAGATGCTCTTTTAAGATATCAATATTTTCATTATCCTGATAAAAGAGGCAAAGCTGTAAGAAAATAAGAAACGGTTTGCAACAAATCCTTTTTTAAGGTTTTATATGTTTTGGATAATGTATGCGTTAAACTTCAATAATGGTTACATACCATCAAAAAACAGGACAATGTGTTTATGAAAAAACGGTTGATTATAGGTTCACGTTCCAGTGATTTGGCTTTATGGCAAACCAGTTATGTAAAAAGTGAAATCGAAAAATACAATAAAGATGTCGAAGTACAAACCAAACTGGTTAATACCAAGGGAGACAAGATACTTGATGTAGCACTTTCAAAAATTGGTGACAAAGGCCTTTTTACAAAAGAACTTGAAACAGAACTGCTTAACGGCGATATAGATATTGCCGTACACAGCCTTAAGGATTTGGAAACAAAAATACCTGAAGGCTTAAAACTTGCCGCAGTTACAAGGCGTCATGAAGTTGAGGATGTTTTAATTGCAAAAAAACATGGAATTACCATTAAAATGCTACCGGATAACGCAACAGTTGCAACAGGTTCGCTACGCAGGGGCTCTCAGATAAAGCATTTGCGTCCGGATATACACGTCATTGATTTGCGTGGAAATGTTCCTACACGTATTCAGAAATTTATTGATTCCGACTGGGATGCAATCATTCTCGCCAGGGCCGGTGTTGAAAGATTAAACTTGGGCCGACACATTTCATCTTTTATTGACATAAATGAAATTGTTCCTGCAGTAGGGCAGGGTGCTTTAGGCATAGAGATAAAAAGAGACAATACATTTGCAGATGCAATCCTCCAGTCAATACACCACGAGAACACATGTATTGCAGTGACTGCAGAAAGGGCTCTGCTAAAAGCCCTTGAAGGCGGATGCCAGGTACCCATAGGTGCTTATGCCGAGGTAAAGTCAAACGGATTATATCTTTTTGCAAGTGTCGGTTCGATAGATGGAACCATTCAATACAGAAAAAAAATAAGAGGCAGCAAGAAAGAGCCGGAAAATCTTGGGAAAAGATTGGCCGATGATTTACTAAAAGCCGGCGCAAAAGAAATATTAGAGGAGATTTACAGAACCGTTCGTATGGCGTAGCGTAACATGAAGCTTTATCAAGGCATTGTGTATGTTGACAACTCGGTTTTACGGCTTATTTTTATAGAAAAGCATATCGCATTTATCTTAAAAAACATGTAAACGGTATAACTGAAAATAAAATTTATTTTAAAGAAGGGGAGTCATATGGGAGAAAAAAAGGGGAATACAGAAGGTTATGTTAAAAAAGAAACGGTGATCATTGTTGCTGTTATAATGCTTATCGCAGGTTTTTTGGCGGGAGTTATGACAACGGTATATAAATCAAATTCCAAGGTGCCATCTCAAGCTGCTGATCAGCATCAACATCAGGAAGAGCCTGCTGAAAAACAGCAGACGGTTCCTACAGAACTTGCGGTAAAGATTTTTGAACTTGAAAAAAAACTTGCTGAAAGCCCACCCAAATTTGACCAATGGCTTCAGCTTGGCAATCTTTATTTTGATACGAACAACCATGAAAAGGCGATTATAGCATACAATAAACACCTTGAGAAAGATCCAAACAATCCCGATGTTCTTACTGATCTGGGTGTAATGTATCGCAAAGATGGCCAGTCTACAGAAGCCATTGCTGCTTTTGATAAAGCAATTAAAGCAGATCCTTCCCATGAACAATCACGCTTTAATAAAGGTGTCGTTCTCATGCATGATTTAAATAATATTGAAGGTGCTGTCAAGGAATGGGAAGGCCTGGTTGCAATTAACCCCAATGCAATGAGTCCAAGTGGGATGTCTGTATCAGAATTACTTAAGAAATTTAAACAGAATGATGGAGGAAAAGAGTGACCCAATTAAAAAATGATTTATTCTTGCGTGCCTGCAGGCGGTTGCCTGTTGAAAGAACGCCGATATGGATAATGAGACAGGCAGGCCGTTATTTGCCTGAATACAGACAAGTACGCGATAAATTTGATTTTCTTACCATGTGTAAAACGCCTGAAGTTGTAGCTGAGGTAACGTTGCAGCCAATTGACATCATGGGTGTTGATGCAGCGATTATTTTTTCTGATATTCTTGTAATTCCTGAAGCCATGGGGATGCATCTTGAAATGAACGAAGGAATAGGACCTGTTTTTAATCATCCTGTGAGGACTGAAGATGATGCTAAAAAGCTCAAGCATATTGATCCGTTTGTTGATTTAAAATATGTGCTTGATGCTGTGGCTCTTACAAAAAAGGAATTGGCAGGACGCGTACCACTTATTGGGTTCTCAGGTTCTCCATGGACATTGTTAACGTATATGGTGGAAGGTAGAGGCTCAAAGACATTTTCAAAAGTAAAAAGCCTGATTTATAACAATCCAAAACTTGCCCATAGCCTTTTAGACAAAATTGCTGATGCTGCTGCCGATTATTTGAACGCTAAAATTGAATCAGGGGTCAATGCAGTTCAAATTTTTGATACATGGGGCGGGATCCTTTCTCAAGATCATTTTAAAGAATTTTCTTTATACTACATGGAAAAAATTATTTCCAAAATCAAACGCAACAACGAGCCTGTGATTGTGTTTGCAAAAGGGGTACATTAT
>JAGVGX010000287.1 GCA_020056865.1 Desulfobacterales bacterium | reverse complement strand
TCCGTACCGGATGCGATTATGAAAACCAGATGGAAAGGCCTTGATATTATCCCTTCACATGTGGATCTTGCAGGCGCAGAAGTTGAGCTCATCGATCAGGAAGGCAGAGAAAACAGGTTAAAAGACGCATTAGAAAACATAACCCAACATTATGATTTTGTGTTGCTGGACACGCCGCCAAGTCTTTCATTATTAACAGTCAATGTGCTATCCTATGCTAAAGAAGTGCTGGTACCCTGCCAGACGCATCCCTATGCATTTGGGGCGTTAGATGACCTTTTTGATACCCTTGCTGCTGTTAAAGAGGAAATTAATCCTGATTTAAATGCTACCGGTATTGTTGCAACGTTTTTTGACAGCCGGACACGTGTCAGCCAAAGCATTATGGAAAGACTGAAAGAAAACAGCAGATACGCGCCACTGCTTTTTAACACGGTAATAAGGTCCAATACAACAATTGCAGAAAGCGCAGATGCCGGAAAACCCGTAGTTTTTTTCAGAAAAAGCAGCTATGGCGCTTTAGATTATATTCATCTTGCTGAGGAATTGATGGAAAGAGGTTTAAAAGAGAGAAATTAACATATGAAAGCTGAAATACTTGCAACAGGTGATGAAATCAGGTCGGGTGCTCTTGTAGACAGCAATTCTGCGTATATTTCGCAAAAGCTTGAAGAAACAGGCGTTGAGGTAACCAGGCACATGACCGTTGGCGATGATAAGAACATCCTCGTTTCAACAATCAAGGAGATAAGCCAGCGGGCAGATATTGCAGTTGTAACCGGGGGTTTAGGGCCTACCCAGGATGATCTTTCATCTGAAGCTGCTGCCGGAGCAGCAGAGGTTGATCTTGTTCTTGATCCCCAGGCCTTAGCGTCCATGGAAGCGTTTTTTAAAAAAAGAAAGCACCTGATGAGTGTTTCCAATAAAAAACAGGCCATGCTGCCTAAAGAGGCTCTATGCATAAACAATCCTGTGGGAACGGCACCTGGCTTTTCCATAAAGATAAATAGATGCACCTTTTTTTTTCTTCCCGGCGTTCCTTTTGAAATGAAAAAAATGCTTTCAGCATCTGTTTTGCCTCAAATCAGCAGCCTTTTTGGTCATAACAGACAGTATTGTATGGTGAAAACTATATCTACCTTCGGCCTTACCGAGGCTGCTACCGGTGAAACACTGGCAGATCTTCCTGTAAAATTTCCTGGCGTTAAAATCGGGTTTCGATCCAAGTTTCCTGAAATCCAGATCAAGGTCTATGTGTATGGGAAAGAAGAACAAAACCTGCTGGCAAACATGGAAGGTGCTTGTGAATATATACACGGTAAAATAGGAAACAAGGTATTTTCAGTTGACGGGGGATCCATGGAATCTGAAGTCGGCAGGCTGCTTGCTGACAAAAAGGCAACGCTGGCTGTTGCTGAAAGTTGTACCGGAGGCCTGATTTCCCATATGATTACAAATGTTTCCGGAAGTTCAGGCTACTTTGTTTTTGCCTGTACAACGTATTCCAATGAATCAAAAATGAGCATTTTAGGCGTATCAGAAAATACCTTAAACGCATTTGGCGCCGTGCACGAGGAAACTGCAAAAGAAATGGCCAAAGGAGCCAGGCGTATTTCCGGTGCAACATACGGTTTGGCAACAAGTGGTATTGCAGGCCCTGATGGTGGAACAGACGATAAGCCTGTTGGGACTGTATGTATCGGTCTTGCATCTGAACTCATAGAAAAAGGCTTTCGTTATTACTATCCCTTTCCAACACGATCCATGAATAAAAGTATTTTTGCCATGAAAGCATTGGATCTTCTTCGCATGGAACTGATTTAACGGTTCATTTAAAAATACTATTGTGAGGAAAAATAGATACCTTTACGAAAAAAGAGGCTACGGTATTTACCATAACCTCTTAATTTTAATGGTAGGCACGATTGGATTTGAACCAACGACTTCTACCGTGTCAGGGTAGCGCTCTCCCCCTGAGCTACGTGCCTGTGGGATCATGTTGAAGTAATTAACATTGCCGATACCACCTTGAAAATTTTGTGTCAAGCAAAATGCGAAGTCCTGTCAATAGCATTTCAATATGTCCAGTTTTCATAGTAAATGAAATGTCCGGTTTGTTGATTGTCTAAAAGAAGGGGATAGGAGGATATTTTGCCCTGATCTTCCTTTATGAAGATAGCGATTGAGATGGTATATCTTTGTATACATTCAAGTTTAGTTTTGAGGTGAAGGCTCATTTTCCGCTTGTTGCCATATTATTTTTTCATTTTTCCTGTTTTTAAGGTAATCTTCAATCGATTCGTTTTCCCATTGAATTTTTATCCCTTTGTCATCATACACTTTGCAAAACATGCAGGAATAACCTGGAATGAATAGGTGATAGTAATAGTTGTTTTTCCATTCGTGCCTGTATAATTTTGTTCCGGCATAATAGCTGTTTGCTTCAACTTCCTTGACCAAATCTACGATCCATGGAGGATATTCAACGGACAGAACGTCTACATTTTTATTACAGTTAAATAGAAGAAGAATGATAAAACAATTTAATAAAAGCAGCTTTTTAATTTGTCATCACTCCTTAAGAAAAAAATGTATGGTTCTGATGCGGTGTCAATCGACTTTTTAGTCTTTAACCGAGAATGTTGCCGTATACATAATCCCATCGTATGGGAAGTTCAAAAGTTCAACATCTTTGCATCCCATAGCTTTAAAATATTCTAAAATAGTTGGAATGCCTTCTCCTGTTCCGTTTTGTTTAGTGGTTTCAATGATGCCTTCGGACCTGTATGTATTGTACTGTTGTTCACTCATGCCTTCTGCATCATCTCTAATAAAAAAAACGATGGTATCTGCCTGTTCATTATAAATGGTTTTTAATTCAAAAATAACCTTTTCTGAATCAGTGGCCTTACATTGCTCAAATGTATTTCTTATAGCATTATCAAGCAAGTATGACATTTTTACAGGGTCTATCAGGACTTTTTTGCCACCTGCATTGAGCTGAAGTTTACAGTCAACGATACTGCCGTATAATCCTTCAATATCAACAGTTTTTATGTATTCTTTTATAAAACCATCTAATTCCATTAGCTTCATTGATAAAGAGGTATCAATTAAACTGTAAGGCGTGCCTGTTTTTTTCTGATAATATTGTTTTGTTTGGGTTATTGTATCTCTGATTCTTTGCAGCGAGTCTTTGACTTTGTTTATCTGCTCTAAAAGAACTGAATATTTTTTTGCTGTTTCACGATCAGACTCCTTGTTAATAATTTCATTAAGATGACCAACGATATACTCAATTGTAGACAAGGGGGTAACAATATTATGAAGATATCTTCTAATTCCGGTTACTATAAACTGATCCTTTTTCTCAAGAAGCCGATCTTTTTCTATAAGTTGCTGCTCTTTTTCTACCAGTTGTTTTAAGGCAAGCGCAAGGGTTGCATAGTTGCCGTATCCGCGTATGGTTCGGATAAGATTATTTGAAAAAGGGATATTCCCGGTCTTTCTAACCAGAAGAATATATTGAATTTCTTCAAGCCGTTCCGGTTCAATATAATAAATGGGGAAACTTACCCTCAAAGCGTCTTGAGATGTATCACCAATCTGATGATATACTCTCCATGAACTGTAATCAGCGTAATGAAAATTCTTTACCTTTTCACCTCCACCAAGTTCTTTAACAGAAACAACCCCTTCGCCATATCTATCCGTATCACCAAGCACAGTGCC
>JAGVGX010000150.1 GCA_020056865.1 Desulfobacterales bacterium | reverse complement strand
GCGAATTATGAGTTGGAATATTGGAATAATAAAAAAGCGGCTTAACTTAGACTCCACTATTTTGTTGCAAGATCATATTAACTCCATCCGGCTGCATTCTACACTGGGGTATAAAACCCCATTTGCTTATGAGAAAGAACTATGCCGAAAAGCGGCTTAAAATAATGTGTCTGTTTTTACTTGACCATTACAAATATGCCTTAAGCGTTAAAATTATTGAGTTTTGACTCAGGTATTAAAAAATAAAACTGCATATAAAATACAAATGGTGTTTGTAATGAATGAAAATGTAAACTGGTTTCCAAAACATATGAAAGATTCTGAGGATCTTTTAAAAAAGAACTTGAAAGCAGTAAATATTGTTTTCGAGGTTTTGGATGCAAGGGCTCCCTTATCCAGTAAAGATATGAATATTGATAAAATAATCGGGCAAAAAGCAAAAATTATAATTTTGAATAAATGCGACCTTAGCAGTAATGAGGGCAACAAAAAGTGGGTTTCCTTTTTTAACAAAGGTGATACCGAGGTAGCGTTGGTAAGTGCTGTTAGAGGTGATGGTTTAAAAAATATAACAAATTTAACCCGGAAGGTAATTGATAAGGCTGGAATCAAAACTAAATCCATAAGAGCCATGGTGGTAGGTATACCCAATGTGGGTAAATCCACTTTGATAAATTGCATAGCCGGGGAAAAAAAGGCCAAGGCTGCTAATAAGCCTGGAATTACAAGGACTAAAGAGTGGATAACGGCAAAGCCACAATTTGAACTCTTAGATACTCCTGGAATTTTGCGCCCCAGAGAAGATAAAGAAACTTTTTCAAATCTCGCCTTTATTGGAACCATAAATGATGATGTTCTGGATGTGGGGACTCTTGCATCTAATCTTATAGAAAAACTGGTTAAAATTGTCCCGGAAGAATTATGTGCCAGATTCAAAATTGATATTAAAGATAAAACGCCCCTTGAAATTCTGGAAAATATTGCAGCCAAAAGAGGCTGCCTTTTGAAAAATAATATAATCGATTATTCGAGAGTGTCCAATATTGTTTTGAGTGAATTCAGGAAAGGGAACCTAGGTAAAATTACTTTAGAATATCCAGGTTGTTAATGGAAACTTATGATCTTGCAACGGGGATCGGTTAAGCTCACCTGGCAGCTATGTAGAGCAAAATAGGATAGCTTAGAAAAGAAGAGATGACGATAGATCCCATGAAAATATAAAAACAACATTTTAAATTGAATACGGATGGGCAAACTAAAAGATGATCGAACAATCAAATAATGACAAAGGAAAGAAAACGGTGGTCTTGTTTTCAGTTCAAACTCACGGCGTTTCCGATGAGGAGAACAATTCGTCTCTTCTCGAACTCAGACGTCTGGTTAAAACCATAGACCTCGAAGTGGTCGCAACGCTAACGCAACGCCGCCCAAAACCTGACACTGGAACCTTATTGGGCGCTGGAAAATTAAAAGAACTTGCCGGCTATACCGGCGGTACTGGAATTGTTGAAGGATTTAGCCGGAAATCAGCCGATGAAACCTGCAACGATGAAACCTGCGACGACATAGACGAAGATTATCCAGTCGGCAGTCTCGATGGCTCAGTTGAAGAGAGTTCAGGCGATGACCCAATGGCAAAAAATAGCGTGAAAGCCAATTGTATCATCTATGATGGTGAAATTTCCACTAAGCAATTGCAAAACTTAGAACAAGCGACCGGCGTCGAAGTTTTAGACCGAACCGGTGTGATCCTCGAAATATTCAGCCGCCATGCCAAAAGCCGAGAAGCCCTCATTCAAGTGGAGATAGCCAAACTGGCTTATTTGGCGCCAAGGCTAAGGGCATCTCGTATTGGAGGTGATCGTCAAGGCGGCAGTATTGGATCTAAAGGAGCAGGAGAGACTTCTCACGAACTCGACAAACGTCGTATTAGAGACCGCATATCCGAACTAAAGTCACTTCTTGTTGGAATTCGCGACGAGCAAAATAGACGGCGCAGCCGCAGGAAAGAAACTTGCCAGGTCTCTCTGATCGGTTATACCAATGCCGGAAAGTCGTCGCTGATGCGAAAACTGACCGGTAGCGATGTATTGGTAGAGGATAAATTATTTGCAACGCTTGATACCCGTGTGAAATCTTTGCAGCCAGAGGCTTTCCCTCCGGTACTCGTCTCTGATACTGTTGGATTTATAAAGAAATTACCTCACGATTTAGTTGCATCTTTCCAATCTACTCTTGATGAGGCGCTTGCTGCTTCGTTACTTTTGTTTATAGTCGATGTCTCTGATCCGGCTTTTCGATCTCAATTGGCTGTGACGCAATCGGTCATGAAAGAGATCGGTGGTGAAAAAATTCCAAGCCTGCTAATCCTGAACAAAATTGACAAACTCACAACAGGGGAGCTGGAAGAGCTGCGTCGTGAATTTCCCTATGGAATCTTCATCTCCGCGCATAATTCCGAGGATGTTGCATTTCTGCGAAAGAAAATTCTTCAGTATTTCGAATCAAATATGATCGAAACCACGATGGTGATCCCGTACGACAAAGGACACCTTT
>JAGVGX010000115.1 GCA_020056865.1 Desulfobacterales bacterium | reverse complement strand
TCACGTATTCAATTTGTTTCTGAGAAATCAGATCCTGGATTTGTCCGTGAGAAGATTCAGAAGACAAATCCAGGACATTCATCTGGGGTGCATAGTATTTAACCTGTCGGGGGGAGGCAGTAATGATAGATAGCCCCTGCGGTTTGTCTTTAAAAACCATTTGTACCTCATTAAACCCAACGAAGGTCCTCGCAGTTAAGTCCGTAATCATATACGCTCTGGAAGCTGAAATACAAACGACATAAAAAAGTAGGCTTGCAAACAATAGGTTGATCGTTAAGGAACGTGTGGCGAATTTCTTTCGTAGGAAACGGACCATCTCAAAGCTACCATAAGATGCGAGCAAAATTAGAGCCGGATAAAGCGGCAATGTATAGCGACTCATCCGAAAAGCCATCCAGGGGAGAAAGAATCTGGCGGCGCCAAACAAAAGGAACCAGAGAACTAATTGGTTAATCTTTTTGTTTTTTAAGCAAAGAAAAAAACCAAACAATGAAAGGACAAAAATGATATTGCTTAGAAAAAAAGAAGTTTCGTGAATCATTTCCCGATAGTTCGGAAACCCAAAAAAGCGGAGCAGTTCTGTTAGAATGCCAAAATTTGGTTTAACCTTTAAAGCTATAAAAAGAGACATCAGGCCGATGCCAAGAAAATAAAGAAGAGAATAAAGTTTTAGGGAATTCTTAATTCGTGCCTCTTTTAGAAACGGCAGTACCAGCAGGGGTAATGCAGGATATTTGGTCAAACAGCTCGCAGCCGCACTAATATAGAAAAAGACTTTTTTCCCTTCAGATAGAAAGTAAATAGACAAGTAAATCAGAAAGGTTACCGGAACGTCCATTAGAATGCGCGAGCTGGTCCATAAGTGTAAGGGGTTAACTGCTATCAACATCGCGGCAATAATGCCAACGCCTTCTCCAAATTGGTTTTTCCCTATGCGATATACCAATAAGATAGTCAATGCACCTAATAAAGCATTCAGAAACCTTGCAGCCAATACTGCAGAGTTTGAAAAGACTTTAAATAAAATGGACAACACATAAAGAAAAAGCGGTGGATTCTGGGAAAAAAACTTGCCATCGATATTGTGAAGCGCCATGGGGTCAGATGCGAGATTACGGCTGATAAAAAGATAAAGCGCTTCATCCGGCCATAAGCTACCCGTTCCGATAAAGAAAACGCGTGAGATGAATCCAATTATAAATATTGATAGAAGAGCGTACTTTGGCCAAGTCAACATTTTAGGCTGTGCTATCAACGGGAGCTTTGCGCTACTATCAGATTGAATCTCGAGTAATTTCATTTAAAGACCTTTGCATAACACCCGGTTAGGTGAATTCAATCCCAAAGAGCACCACTTAAGATAGCTGTTAGACATGACGAATGTTAGTTATTCAAAGCTCTCATTTTGTGGCTTTATAATATAGCCCCGCTCCTTGAATTACAGGTTGTAAAGAAGATATTATATTATAATACAAATAGTTATTAATAGTATTCGAAAACTTACTTATCTGCTTTTTCCCAGATCAATATTCGGGGGCGGTCCTTTAACTTTGGGAAAAAATCAGTAAACTCCTCACTGCTTACTACCATAGTTCTTATTTTTCTTTTAATATAACGTTCAGTTTTTCTGCTCAGATCATTCATATGAAACTGGTCGATATTTCCAACAAGGAGAAGGTCAATTATTCCGCTGTCTTTTCCTTCAGCATAATCATCTATAAGGTATGCGCATTCAATGTCGCCCAGCCTTCCGACTATTCCGTCTATTACTTGATCGATCCCCATAACCTTGCTTACCATTGATTTAAGCTCCGGGAATATCGGGTGATCTTTATTTGCCATATAATGAACCTGTCGTCCGTTTTTTTCAGATTTCAAAAGATTGGTTCTAGTAAGCTGGTTTAATTCTTCACGGATTGAGTTGGTTGAAACATCAAATTCCTTGGCGAGTTCTCTCAGGTATGACTTGGTCTCGGGATTAAAAAAAAATCGAATAAGAAGCTTTATTCGTGTTTTGGATGATATTATACCGGAAAATAGATTCTCCACGCCCAACTCCTTTATGAGCAGTTATTATACTCATAACATGATCGTAAATTAGAGTCAATAAATATTTTTCAAATAAAAAGGTTCAAGGATTCGAGGGGTCGAGGATTCAAGGGACCAGTGGCCGGGGATTCCGCCAGGGCGTGGACCGAAAACATCGAATATCGAACTGCAGTACGAACGACAAAGCAGGAACCAGAAACTATAAACCAGAAACAAGATTCCTGGTTATTTCAGCATCCGTGCGATTGCCTCAAGAGCCATATAATATCCGAAATGACCGAATCCGCAGAGAGTGGCTGTTGCAATATCCGCTATCATCGATTTGTGCCGGAAAGGCTCCCTCTTGTAGATATTTGAAAGGTGTATCTCTATTACCGGAACTTTTAGCATAAGAAGAGCGTCTCTTATTGCTATGCTTGTATGGGTATATGCGGCGGGATTTATTATAAGTCCTTCGTATTTTTGGAAGGCCTCCTGGATTTTATCCACTATTGTCCCTTCATGATTGGACTGGAAGGTATCAACGCTAATGCCCAGTTTTTTCCCAAGTTTGAGAAGGTCTTTATTGA
>JAGVGX010000094.1 GCA_020056865.1 Desulfobacterales bacterium | reverse complement strand
TTGCTGTTCTTCCCATCTATTCTGCTGGAGAAGCAGAAATCAAAGGGGTAGATAGTAAACACCTATGTGAAGCGATCAGCTCTCATGGGCACAAAGCTGTAATCTATATTGACGGATTTAACGAAGCGGTTTCGTATTTCAAAAAAAATTTAAAACCAGATGACATTTTTCTGACTTTGGGTGCCGGAGATATTTGGAAACTTGGGGAATCATTAATCAAGGCATTAAAGGAATGATATAAGCAAACATGTTTATCGATTCTGAATCAAAACAAAAGCTTATCAGCTTTTTTGGGTCTAATGTCAAATTTGACGAGCCCATGTCAAAGTATACATCTTTCCAGGTTGGAGGACCTGCAAAAATTTTTGCTGCACCAGATAGCATAAATGACCTGCAACACCTTATTAAGTTGGCCATAGAAAAAAAATGGCCATATATGATCATTGGTGCCGGAACCAATCTTTTGGTAAAAGACAAAGGAATACAAGCGGTTGTGATTCATCTTAAAAACTGTCTCACAAAAATCACAATAACAAAGACAGTTAATAACGATGTTTTTGTAACTGCCATGGCCGGTGCATATTTGTCGTCCTTATGCAACTTTGCAATAAACAATGGCCTTGAAAGAATGAATTTTGCCCTCGGGATTCCAGGCACCGTAGGAGGTGCAATTTTAATGAATGCAGGAACAACCCACGGCTCTATAGCAGACGTCCTTACAACCTTAACTGTTTTGGACAAAGACGGGAATAAAAAGGACTTAAACAGGGAAAATATTCATTTGGATTACAGAAGCCTTACCTGGGATAACCATATCATTGATGCCTGCAATAACAGCCCTGTTATTTTAGATGGCTGTTTTAAGCTGCATTGTGGTGATAGAAACACACTGAAAAAACAGGCAGAAGCAATCCTGTTGGCACGTAAAAAACAGCAACCAACACATTTGCCCAGTGCCGGCTGTTTTTTTAAAAATCCTCAATCCGGCAAAACAGCCGGCGAACTTATAGAAATGGCAGGGCTTAAAGGAACTGTAAAAGGATCTGCACAGATTTCATCAAAACATGCCAATTTCATTGTGAACCAAGGCAACGCCTCAGCATCTGATATCCTTGAACTGGTTTTACTTGTACAAGAACGTGTTTCAAAAATGTTTAACCAAGTTTTAATTCCGGAGGTCATCATTGTTGGTGAATAAAAAAAATAAAAAAAACTATTACAAAAAAAGCCCCGCAAAAAAGAATGTAAAAAAAATGAAAACCGCCATCTTATATTTTAAAGTTGCATCATTAATAGCAGTTGTAACCTTGATGAGCTTTATGTTTATCTTTGGATACGACCTTATGACCCAGTGTGACTATTTTAAAGCAAAAAGCATTGTTGTGACCGGTAACCATATCCTGTCTGAACAAGACATCCTTGAACAATCCGAGATAAATAAAAACGTAAATATTCTTTCCGTAAATCTTTCAATCCTGCAAGAAAAAATCCGCTCGAATCCATGGATAGAAGATGCCGAAGTTATGCGGGATTTGCCCGATAAACTGATTATTAATATTAAAGAGCAACAACCGATTGCAATTCTTGATCTTGGCCGAAAATTTTTTATCAACGCTTCGGGGAAAATATTTAAAGAAACGTCTGCTTCTGATCCTGACAACCTGCCTGTTGTCACAGGGCTGAAATTGTCAGACATTAATTTCCCCGGCGAAACAAGCAGCATTGCATTTTCAGCCGTTATGAGCATTTTGCAACTCGGGCAAGAACCAAACACCATCCTTCCCAACAGGCTGATAAAAGCCATCGAGGTTGATCGTGAAATAGGATTAACCCTTCATATGCTCGATGATGCATCTTTTAAAATTAATAAAATTAAACTGGGCTACAACAACTATCAGAACAAGTATGACAAGCTTCAGCACATACTTACCTATTTGGGAACGGAAGATACTCTTTCAGGCTTTAATTCAATTGATCTGAACAACTTAAATCGAATCATTGTAACTCCGGTTAATATTGAAGCTCCCATCAGTAACAACAAGGAAATTTAACATGAAGGAACAAGAAAATCTCATCGTCGGCCTCGATTTGGGAACTACAAAAATATGCGCTGTAGTTGGAGAAGTGTTAAAAAATAAAATCAATATTGTAGGTATAGGCACGCACCCATCAGTAGGTCTCCGCAAAGGTGTGGTTGTCAACATTGATTCAACTGTTGACTCAATTAAAAAAGCTGTTGAAGAAGCAGAACTTATGGCCGGTTGTGAAATCTCATCAGTATATGCAGGCATTGCCGGCGGTCATATCACAGGGTTCAACAGCCACGGAATTGTCGCTATCAAAGGCCCGGAAGTAACGAAAAATGATGTGGAGCGCGTTATAGATGCCGCACGTGCAGTAGCTATCCCCATGGACAGGGAAGTTATACATGTTCTTTCACAGGAATTCATCGTTGATGATCAGTCTGGAATACAAAATCCACTGGGAATGGCCGGCGTAAGACTCGAAGCAAAAGTTCATATTGTGACAGGAGCTGTCACATCAGCTCACAACATTGTCAAGTGTGCAAACAGAGCAGGCCTTGATGTGTGCGATATCGTTTTAGAACCTTTAGCCTCTGGAGAATCCGTATTGACCAGCGAAGAAAAAGAACTCGGCGTCGCCCTTCTGGATCTTGGAGGAGGGACAACGGATCTTGCTATCTTTAACTCTAAAAATATCAAACACACCTTTGTCCTGGCTATCGGTGGGAATAACCTTACAAACGATATAGCTATAGGATTAAGAACACCTCTTGCTGAAGCAGAAAAAATTAAAAGAAAATACGGGTCATGCATTGCAAGAAATATCCATGGAGAAGAAACCATTGAGGTACCTGGAATGGGTGGACATAAACCAAGAAAACTACCGAGGCAAATACTTGGTGAAATCTTAGAACCTCGCATGGAAGAAATATTTGAGCTCATAAAAAGAGAAATTTACCGGGCAGGCATGGAAAATTTAATTGTATCGGGAATAGTCGTTACAGGAGGATCTTCTCTATTAGAAGGTGTGCCGGAAATTGCAGAATCCATATTTAATCTTCCTGTAAGAATAGGGACGCCTCAAGGGATAAGCGGGCTTGTCGATGTCGTCAATAACCCCATGTATTCAACGGGTGTCGGCCTTGTATTATATGGTGCAAAGAATTACAAAACAGACCGGCCAAATTTTAAGAAATTCAGAATACGTGATTCAAACATATTCAACCGTTTAATAAAACGGATGAAACAGTGGTTCAAGGATGTAATTTAACACATAGGAACAATAACAACATGCATATCATAACAGTTAATTCGTATTATTAATTCTTTAACGTTTAACAAGGGGGGGGGAAAATGTCATTTACTTATGTTGAAAGCGAAAAATCTGCAAAAATTAAAGTTATCGGAGTGGGCGGCGCTGGAGGAAATGCAGTTAATAATATGATTGAGTCCGGGCTCAAAGGCGTAACTTTTGTTGTTGCAAATACCGACGCTCAGGCGCTTGATATTTCCAGAGCTGAAATCAAAATTCAGATTGGAGAAAATATCACAGGAGGGCTTGGCGCTGGATCAAACCCTCAAACAGGCCGCGAGGCAGCGTTGGAAAGCAAGGATGCAATACACAATGCCGTTAAAGACAGCCATATGGTTTTTATCACATGTGGATTCGGCGGCGGGACAGGAACAGGAGCCGCTCCTGTTATAGCAGAAATATGTAAAGAAATAGGTGCCCTCACCGTTGCGGTGGTTTCAAAACCTTTTTCATTTGAAGGAAAGCCTCGATGGAAAAAGGCCGAGGAAGGAATTGCCATACTAAAAGGTGTGGCAGATACGGTTATCACCATACCCAATGACCGATTGCGAGGCCATGCGTCCAAAAGCGCAACCATGATAGAAATGTTTAAAAAAGCTGACGATATTCTACTTAATTCTGTTAAGGGAATTACCGATCTTATCATGATACCAGGATTAATTAACCTTGATTTTGCAGATGTTAGAACCATCATGTCCAAAGCTGGTCTGGCCATAATAGGCATAGGATCAGCATGTGGAGATAACAGAGCGATTGAGGCTGCTGAACGTGCCATCTCTCACCCGCTTTTGGAAGATATCTCTATTGCCGGGGCACGAGGGGTGTTAATGAATATAACAAGCAACAGTGAAATGAGAATGGAAGAAATGGCCGAAGCCTCGGAACGGATACACAGAGAAGTCGGCGAAGATGCGGATATCATATGGGGTACTGCTATTGATGAAAATATTGGAGATGAAATGAGAGTTACCGTCATTGCAACAGGGATTCACGGCAGTGATTATATGTCTACACCCAAAGAAAAAATCGCACCATCTATAGTTAGAGGCAAAGTTAGAGATATTACCCCTTATGACATGCAAAACGCCACAGAATATGATGAGCCTACCTTTATCAGACGTCAAGAAGCAGTAGGTGAATCAGGAGGCGCTTTATACAGGGGCCATAAGGGAATTATTCTTGACAATAATGACCTTGATACGCCTACTTTTTTAAGAAGAAAGGCTGATTAACTATTGTTGTAATATTAATGCTTGAAAGTTGACTCCCTCCATGCATCGCCTGTCGTATCCCCCCTATGGCTTGTGCCATGGGGGAGTCAATCTATACACTGCATTTGCGTCTGGATGGCATCTGACAAAATACGTTTGCAGTTATTTTAGCGGTAAACACGCCAACCCTTCCTGCCATCAAACCTGTCGGTCATCAGACCGTGCTTTCTTTCCATATCCGCCCTGTCCCGGGTTGGGTTTAAATTTCTTCTTGATTTCCATATTTTTATTATTGTACAGTAGTAAATAAAAAATTTGACAATAAATAAAAGCTCTAAAAAATTTAAGAAGAATTTTTCCATGTTTTAAGTTTAATATAAGTATAGGTGGAAATATTTTCCATCTATCAACACTGTTCGCTTGATATAAATCACCATGAAACCCACTAAATCCCAAAAGGAGGAAATAATATGCCAACGCTTCCACTTGAACAAATGACGGTAAAGGAGAAGCTACAGGTCATGGAAGAGCTTTGGAGTGATCTTTGTTGTAATCAAAACCAGATTCCGGTTCCTCAATGGCACAAAGACATATTGGACAGACGAGAAAAGCTAGTCAAAGAAGGCAAGGCAACATTCGTGGACTGGGAAACCGCAAAAAAACGGATAGCTGCTAGAATCTCATGAAAATTCATATCGTTGATCAAGCGGAAGATGATCTTGTTGAAGGGTACAATTTCTATGAAGATCAAGCACCTGGACTTGGGGTATATTTCCTGGATTGCATCTACTCGGACGTTGAGTCGCTTGTGTTGTATGCTGGTATACATCGGATCGTCCACAAGATTTATCGGCGGATGTTGTCAGAAAGATTTCCTTTTGCAATTTATTATACCGTTTCAGGAGATGAGATAAAGATTCACGCGATTATTGACTGCCGCCAAGACCCCGCATGGATTCGAAACCGTCTTAACATGTAGCCTAACAAATTAAAACAAATTAAGGATTAGTTCCGAGTCGAGGAACGAGTGCTCGGAACTAATCCATGGTTCAAGAAGCCGCGGGCAATAGGGGAAAAGGTTGATAGTTTTAGGATGGTTTTGAAGGCCGG
>JAGVGX010000218.1 GCA_020056865.1 Desulfobacterales bacterium | reverse complement strand
GGTATTACCCCGTTTTTCTCATTATCATTTTTTTTGATTATGGTTATATGATGATTTGCAAAATCAACAGAAATGTATCCGTCCTTTTGAAACAATCTGATTTTACGCTCGTTTTTTGTTGAAATCCTGCTTGCAGTAATATTTGCAATACAGCCGCTTTCAAACTCCAAACGAGCGTTTGCGATATCAACATGTTCAGAAATAACAGGCGCACCTGAAGCATGAATATTTTTTATTCCCGACCGGACAAAATTAGAAATCAGATCAATATCATGAATCATCAAATCAAGCACAACACTTACGTCTGTTCCTCGTTCCTTGTAAAAACTTAAACGATGAGACTCAATGAACAAGGGGTTCACAACGATACCGTCAAGCGCGATAACAGCGGGATTAAACCGCTCAAGATGCCCCACCTGGATAATCCGGTTGTTGAATGCAGCACAATCTAAGAGATCATCTGCTTGCTTGAGTGTGGTTGTCATCGGTTTTTCAATAAGAACGTCAACCCCTTTTTTTAAAAAATCTTTGGCAACCTCATAGTGGTGGACTGTAGGGACAACAACGCTCACCGCATCAACGTTGCCTAAAATCTCCTTGTGACTTGAAAACGAGTCTGTCTCATACTTTTTTGCTATATCATCGGCCCTTACCTTGTCAATATCCACAACCCCTACAAGTGTAACATCAGACATTCGTGCATATTTTTCAGCATGAAATTTCCCAAGATAACCGGCCCCGACAACGGCCACACGAAGTTTTTTCATTTTTCTAATCCATTGAATTGGCTATTTTTTTGCAACAATGGCAATCTTGTGCTTATTGGCGCAATCAATCATATCTTCTTTGTCAAAAACAACTGTTTTCCCTGCTTCAACAACAAGTACCTTTGCCCCTGATTCATACATTGTTGTTATTGTCTTTAATCCAATAGCAGGGATATCAAATCTTGTATCCTGATTGGGCTTGCACACCTTAACAACTACAGCAGTACCATTGCCAAGCTGCCCGCCCCTTTTAATTGTCGAATCAGTACCGTCAACAGCTTCAACAGCGAGAACGGTCCCTCCACCTACAATAACACACTGGCCTATATCAAACCTGCCGATTTCCTTTGCCAAACCCCACCCGAGATCTATATCCGCCTTTTCAGACCTGGTGGGTTTTCTTTTTGTCCAAACCCCTTCATCAGCCAATAGATCAGGAAGTAATAATGTGGAAGGTAGTATCTTTATATTGTCTTTTTCAAGTATTCCGGCAAACGCACTCAAAATACCGTCATCCAACGTATGTCGCATGCGTGCAAGCAGTGTTATTGCTTTAATATCAGGCCTTACATCTGAAAACATACGTGTTTTTTTTATAGCACCTAAAATAACCGCTTCACTGACATGGTGTTGTTTAAAAAATTTTATGATCCTATTAATCTGACCAAGATGTACCCATAAAATGGCTTCAGCATATTCTTTAAGCGACGGATCAGCTTCTTTCAGATAAGCAACAGTATAAACCACATACCCTTTTGCTCTGGCGGCTTTAGAAAAAATTATTGGGAACTGGCCGCTTCCCGCTATCACCCCTATTCTTCTGGGATTTGCTTCCTGCAGGTGTTCAATCACCTTGTAATTCCTCTTTCAGAAGTTTTTATAAAATCAACCAGATGAATCACTTCAGGAATCTGATCCACTTCTGTTTTCACCCGCTCAATGGCTTCATTTAACGTAAGTCCGAACCTAAAAAAAATCCGGTATGCTTTTTTCAAAGTCTGCAAAACATTTTCAGAAAAACCATGGCGGGTCAAACCCACTTTATTTAAACCATGCAAATGCGCTCTATTTCCCGTTGCAATCATAAACGGGGGGATATCTTTAGCTATTCCAGAAGCACCTCCCACATATGCATAATCTCCAATTCTGACAAACTGATGGATTGCGGTAAGACCTCCCACAGTAACATAATTACCTAAGGTTACATGGCCGGCAAGCGTGGCAGCATTTGCAAGAGTTACCCCTTTTCCTGTTTTACAGTCATGAGCTACGTGGATATATGCCATTAAAAAGTTCTGTTCACCCACTTCTGTGATACCTCCGCCGAAGCCTGTGCCTCGATTGATGGTAGCAAACTCACGAACAACCGTTCCCTGTCCGATTTTAACCCATGTTTCCTCACCCTTAAATTTTACAGCCTGTGGCGGCGCGCCAATTGAAGCAAATTGAAATATCTGGCAATCGGAACCTATTTTCGTAAATGAATCAATCACCACATGAGGACCGATTACAGTTCCTGATCCTATGGAGACATTCCCTTTGATAACGGTGTACGGCCCTATTGAAACATTGGAATCGATTTTTGCTTTTGAATCTATAATTGCTGTTTCATGTATCATCTCTTTTCTCCAAGAGAAGCCATCAGTTCAGCTTCTGCAACAAGCTTTCCGTCAACACTTGCCGTACCTGCCATTTTAAATGTTTTTGATCTTAAGCGTAAAATTTTTACCTCAAATACAAGTTGATCCCCTGGCACAACGGGTTTTCTGAATCTAACCTTGTCTATTCCCATAAAATATATCGTATCGTTGTTATGTTGTCGTTGTATTGATTCACACGCAAGAACCCCGCCGGCCTGAGCCATAGCCTCTACAATAAGAACTCCCGGCATGATGGGCTCTTGAGGAAAATGCCCCTGAAAAAAAGGCTCGTTAATCGTAACATTTTTCAATGCTGTAACCTTCTCGCCTGGGACAAGATCAATGATACGGTCAACAAGAAGAAATGGGTATCTATGGGGCAACAACTCCATAATTTTTAAAATATCATATGTTTTGCTCATATGCCGTCTCCAGTTTTATTTTTTTCAATATCATTCAATCGTTTTTCAATTTTTATAAGCCTTTTTTTAAAATCTGGAAGTTCGGGAATTACTTTCTGCACCCTGAGCCATAACATGTGAGGCATTTCAGGCGCGCCGGAAACAACCTGATTGCTGCTTATTGATTTGGCGATTCCCGCTTTTGGTCCAATGGTCACATTATCACCAATGGTAAGATGCCCTGAAACACCAGACTGGCCGGCAAGAACAGCATTCTTGCCTATGGAGGTGCTTCCGGAAATTCCTACCTGAGCAACGATTACAGAATTTTCACCAACAGTTACATTGTGGGCAATGTGAACAAGGTTATCCGTCTTTACGCCTTTTTTAATCCACGTTTTCCCAAACGTAGCTCTGTCAATCGTATTGCCTGCACCGATTTCAACATCATCATCTATTTGAACCATACCGGTTTGCGGGATCTTGTAATACGTTTGACCATCAGTTGCAAAACCAAATCCATCGCTTCCTATTACAGTCCCAGAATGAATAATCACATGGCTGCCTATCGTGCAACGATCATAGATCGTTACATTAGGATAAATCAGAACATCTTTTCCAATAACCACATCATTTCCGATCACCACATTTGGATACAGTCTCGTCCGGTCACCTATGGTTACATTCTCTCCGATTACAACAAAAGGAGCAATAACCATATGATCACCGCCTGAAAAATTATTTCCTATGCGGGCATCCGAACTGATATGATCGGGTTTGAAAACAAAGTTCATATTTGATACAGGTGCAAACAGTGAACATATCTTTGCAAAAGCAACCCGAGGGTGTTCAGAAAAAATCAAGTTTTGTGAGGTTGTGATCGTTTCCGATTCAAAAAAGCGTTTAGGGACAATAATCGCACCAGCGCCTGTTTCATTTATTTTTTTTATAAATTTAGCGTTCTCCGCCAAAGTTATTTCATCGGATGACGCATTATCAAAAGGGGCTGCGCCGCGAATTACTTGTTCGCCGTTGCCTTTAAATTCACTATTAACTGTTTTGGAAATATTTTTAAGAGAAATTTCTATCATAATTTTAATCTATTTTTTTGTATCCGCAGGTTTTTTTGCATAATCTGCATCGTAGAGTTTTATAACCTGATCGGTGATGTCGATGGTGTTGGGAGCATATACAACGCCAGCTTCGTTCTTTTCTATTATAAGAAGGTAGCCTTCAGTTTTTCCTATCTTTTCAGCCACGCTAAATATATCCTCACGAAACCGGACTCCGATCTTGGCATTGACTTCATTAAAACTTTCCTTATATTTCTTTTCAAGCATCTTGAAATCACCTACCTTGATTCTGAATTCACGTTCTTTCTCATCTCGCATCTCTTGACTCATAACCAGAGCTTCACGCTCAAGTTTTTTTTTGAGCTCTTCAAGTTCGTCAGCCTTTTCCTTAAGATCCGCCTCCATCTTTTTGCCCTGCTTGTTAATCTCAACCTGTGCAGCTTTTCCTGCATTGGACGTTTTGAGTATTGTTTGAAAATCAATAACTCCAATCTTGGCAACATCTGCAGCCTGCGCTGAAACAAACATAAAAAAACCAACCAAAACCGCTGTAAAAAAAACCGCTTTGTTAATTCTCATTGTACCCCCCTTTAAAAATTAAAATGCCGATCCCATTGTAAATTCAAATCTGCCTTTATTCTCGCCTTCTTTAGGACCAAGAATGCGCCCATATTCGAGACGAAGGGGCCCCATAGGCGAGTACCATCTGACCCCCAACCCAACACTTTTACGTAAATTACCCATCTGAATATTTTCGCCCTCTTTATATACATCACCTGTGTCAAAAAAGATAACACCCATAAACCCTGTATTTTTAATCAAAGGGAAAAGACATTCGACATTAAACTGCACAAATTTATTTCCTCCGACTTCACTTACAAACCCAAACCTGTTAATCTCTGTAGGGCTTAAATCATCCCACTCAAACCCTCGGAGGGAATTGATGCCTCCAAGATAAAATCTTTCATAGTCAGGAAGATCTCTTCCTGGATTTTTCCAGATAACGCCAGTTTTGGCATGTAAGAACCCAACAAACTTCCAGAATAAAGGATAATACCAACCAGTCTCCAGCTCAACTTTTCCAAAACCAACAGTGCCGCCTAATCCTGCATACTGGAAAGATATGCTGTGATCTGATCCCCGTGTTGCATTAAAAGCTTTATCTCTTGAATCGTAACGCAAGCCTGTTGTAACACTGCTGGTTACGTTTGTGCCTTCAAGTTGAAATATGGAATCTGAAACATCAATATCAAAATTGCTAATCTCAGATACGTCGAGTGCATAAGAGCAAAATACACGTGTATAATCAAAAACAGGATAACTTATTGAAAGTCCACCACCTTTTGTAGCCGTATCGTAATCATCATAACTCCTGTCCCAATTATACAGATTAATCCCCGCTGATAAGGGGATATCAAACAGCCATGGTTCTGTGAAATTTAAAATAAAACTGGTAGTTCTTGCCCCCAGCTCAGCCTTTAAAGAAAGCAACTGACCCCGTCCAAAAAGATTCCTCTGCGTAATAGAAGCCATAGCAAAAACACTTTCTTGGCTGCTGTACCCGCCCCCGAAAGAAAGCTCCCCTGTAGGTTTTTCTGTGACATCGACTTTAAGCAGCATTTTGTCATCAGCACTTCCCTTTGAGGTTGAAAATTTGACATCCTCAAAATAATCAAGTCTGTTCAGATTGCGTTCAGCTCGCTTCAATAAAGTGCCGCTGTAAAGCCCCTGTTCATAAACAGGAAGTTCCCGTCTTATCACTTTATCTCTTGTTTTGGAGTTCCCCCTAATAAAAATCTTTTCAAAATATACGATCTCTCCTTTAGAAACAACATAAGTAAGATCTACAACCAATTTGTCAGGTTCGGGGTTTATACGCGGAGATATGTCCGCAAACGCATAACCAAAATTCGAGTACAGATCGGTTAAACCCAGGATGTCTTCCCGCAAAACACCCCGGTTAAAAAATGTTTCATTTTTAATCTGCAATATTTTTAACAACGATTCTTTTGGCAGGATAAGGTCGCCTTCTATATCTACTTTTCCCACCTTATACTGCGATCCTTCCTCAATTTTTATTGTGACATATATCCAGTTGCCTTTAAATTCAAGTTCCGGCTCACTAACCCTTGCCATGATAAACCCGTTGTTGTGGTAAAAAGCGGTAATTCTTGAAGCATCCTGACTCAAATCATCCTTGTTCATGTCCCCGGCAGAAGTTAAAAAAGAAAAAAACCCTTTTTCTTTTGTTTTCATTGTTTTTTTGATCTGTTTGACACTATAAGCTCTGTTACCCTGAAATGATATTGTTTTTATCCTTACCTTCTTACCTTCTTCAATAACAAACTCAAGCTCGGCCTGATTGTTATCAATAGGATTCACCTTATAAGTAATTTTAACATTATGGTAGTGTTTTTCTTTGTAAAGCGCCTCAAGACGAGTAATGTCGCTGCGGATTTTAAATGCGTTCAGAATAGAGCCAACACTTATTTTAATGTTTTTTAAAAGCTCTTCATCTTTGTAAACAAGATTGCCTGAAAAGCTGATCTTTTTGATCGTGGGTTTTTCAGTTACATTGAATATAACAATTTTGCCTTCAGGGCTGTCTTCAGTTTCAATGCGGATATCTTCAAAATATCCCATTGCATAAACATTTTTTAAATCTTGTGTAAGAGCTTTTGTTATATACATCTCGCCAGGTGCAATAGAAATAACCCGTTGGATGGCATCTGATTCTATACGTTTATTCCCAACAATAGATACCTTTGCAACCTTTTCTTTCTGAAAAAATTTCAAACTGATTTTGCCGGCAAGTTCCTTGACCTTTATAGGCAGATTTTCTATACTACCGCCTTCAACAACAAAAGACTGCAAAACTGTATCTTTGAAAGGTTCTATTGCATATGCATGTATGGAAAATTGATCATCCAGCCAGTTGAGTTTTCCCCAGACAACGTAGTCGGCACCTGACTTGATACCTATAGCTCTTATGATATCAATGTCTTCTGAATTATATGTTTCCATCAAATCAGAAACCATTGAAAGGTCTGCAATAACAGCACCATCTTGCTGGAGATGGGTCTTAACTGCATCTGATATTGTATCGCTTAAATAGGAAAGATCCTTGCTGCCTTTAACTTCAAAAGGCAATACAGCAACTTTTAATGATTCAATAGAGCATACTATATTCGGGAAAAAACAGATTAACGCAATGATCAAGAAATTCAATCTTTTAAGCATAAATAATTCCTTAGTTTTTCTCAACAACCTGTCCATCAACAATAGTTACAACGTGGGACATATATGACGCAAGTTCCAGGTTGTGAGTTACCACAGCCAGCGACATAGATCGTTCCTGGTTTAATTCCAAAAGCAGCGCATGAATCTGCTCACTGTTTTTCTTGTCAAGATTACCGGTAGGTTCATCGGCTAAAAGAACGAGAGGATCAAGCACCAGCGCTCTAGCCAGAGCCACTCTCTGCTGTTCTCCCCCTGAAAGCTTGTTCGCCTTGTGGGACAATCTGTCCTTAAGGCCAACCCGAACCAAAATAGCCTCCGCCACTTGTCTTGCCTGCTCTTTACTTTGCCCATTAATAAGAACCGGAAGCATAACATTTTCAATAGCAGAAAATTCTGAAAGAAGGTGGTGAAACTGAAAAACAAACCCAACCGATTTGTTACGGAAACGTGCAAGTTGGAAATCATTAAAAAGAAACACATTCTCTTTTTGAAAAAAAAGAGTACCGCCATCAGGCCTGTCCAGTGTGCCCAGTATATGAAGCAACGTGGATTTACCTATTCCTGATGCACCAACAACAGCAACAGTTTCTCCTTTTTTTAAATCAAAATTTGCACGTTTTAACACATCAATCGTAACACCGTTATGATGAAAACGCTTGGATAAACCGCTTGCACGAATCAAACCGAAGTTCGTCCCTGGGCTGGACAATTGATTGCTATCCATATCGAAGCGCCTCAACAGGGTTGAGTTTCGATGCCTTCCTTGACGGATAAAGCGTTGATAGAAAACAGATCGCCATTGCAGCACAGGCAATTACAACAACATCTACTACTTGTAATTCTACAGGCAGCGTTGTAAAGAAATAAACATCTCCTGGAATTTCAATGAACTTGTAATGCTTAAGCAAAAAACACCCTGTAGAACCAAAAAGAATCCCGCAACTTGTGCCTATTGCACCAATGACCATTCCCTTTATAATAAATATTTTCCTGATGCTTTTATCTGTAGCTCCCATAGCCTTTAAGATGGCGATATCCCTTGTTTTTCCCATTACCATCATAATCAGTGTGCTCGCAATATTAAACGCGGCAACAAGAATAATAAGTGTTAAAATAATAAACATGACGTTTTTTTCAAGCTTAAGGGCAGAAAAGAGATTATGATTCTTCTGCATCCAGTCCTGTGCCCCAAAAAAAACACCGGACTTGCTGTTGAGAATGTTTACAATACTGTCACTTACGACATCAGCATGATAGATGTCTTTTATCTGAATACCGATACCTGTAACTGCGTCCCCCATACGCAGCATCTTTTGTGCATCCTTATAGTATATATATGCAAGGGAAGCGTCATATTCATACATGCCCGACTGGGAAAAACCGGTTACAGTAAATCTCTTCATAGAAGGAATATGGCCAATGGGGGAAAGCATCCCATTGGGTGATATCAGGTAAATCTCATCACCTTGGGTAACTCCCAGATTTTGGGCAAGGGTTTTGCCTAAAATAATTCCTGGACTGAATGAAGCAGCATCAACGGCCTGATTTGTTTTGAATTTTTCATGCAAAGAAAGACTATCATAATTGGCTACGGCACAACCTGAAGCATCGGGATCTATACCTTTTAAAACAGCTCCCGATATGTTAGATGATGAGCGAAGCATAACTTGAGTATATATAAACGGAGATGCACTCTCAACCCCTTTTATTTTTTCCACTTCTTTAATGACAGTACTGTAATCAACAAAAGGGCCATCATAACGCTGTAAAACAATATGGGGTTCAACCCCAAGTATTCTAGATCTAAACTCGGATTCCGCTCCAGACATCACGGCAATGACAATAATCAAAGCCATCACCCCAATCATAATTCCAACCACTGAAAGGATGGTAATTAATGAGATAAACGCCTGATTCTTTTTTGCCTTGAGATAACGACCACTGATAAAAAATTCAAACGACATACAAAAAAAATCTCAATTTATGCGTTGCTCCCGACAGGTTTCATATGTGGAAATAAAATAACCTCCCTGATAGATGCCACATCGGAAAAAATCATTGCAAGCCTGTCAATGCCTATCCCTTCGCCGGCTGTTGGGGGCATACCATATTCCAATGCCTCTATATAGTCCATATCCATATAGTGCGCTTCATCATCACCTGCATTTCTGTCT
>JAGVGX010000271.1 GCA_020056865.1 Desulfobacterales bacterium | reverse complement strand
CCCTTTGGCCTCTAAACGCAGATAGCGCAACCGGGGAAATTGTGACTGACGCTGCCGCACCACCTGTTCAGTATTATCGGTTGACGCACCGTCTACAACGATGATCTCCACTTCGTTCGAGGCTTGCGCAATAATGCTATCAAGAGTTGCGCCAATAAAGGCAGCCCGATTGAGTGTGGCGATGCAGATCGACAATCGAATTGAATCCATCATGGTTTTACAAACTCCATTGCAATTACCCCTTCTCCCGGCAAATCAGCAATAGCATCGAACAATCTGAACTCTTGCCCCATCATGTATGGCTCACGCCAGTGAGGATAATGGGGGTCCATCATCTTTCGGTTCCCAAGCCGAAGCAAGAAACCAGCTTTTTTTTCGCCATACACAGCGCAACGCCTGGGCTGCCCGGTCACATCAAAAATTCTCTCTTGCAAAAGCGTTGGATCGTATATCCGTTGCCAGAAAACAAAGCCCTTTCCGTCTGGTTCGAGCAAGCCGTACTCATTGTAACTGATGTACTGTTCCAGTGCTTCCGCCGCACAGGGCACGGACAAAAGCAACTTTCCCCCGGACCTTAACAACTCCCACATTTTTCGGACGGCCTGTTTATCTTGGGGAATGTGCTCAACAACCGAGATGCTGGTCACAACATCAAATGACTCGGCGTCAAATGGCACTGCATCAATTAGACAACAATGTACATTACAACGATTCTCGAGATTGCTGGCTCTAACTATATCGGCGGTAACCGATAGGTCTTTTCTATCAGGGTTGACTAACTCGGCCGTCAGTTCACGTTTCTTGTCCATGAGGTGAATCGGGAATAACCATGGGGAGGATACATCCAGATAGCGCCTCATGGGGCCCGACCCCAGTGCTCGCCAGATGAAGTCAAACTCAAAATAACGTGTAGAATTTATCGGCCAGAACAGCAACTGATAGATGGTGGAGTAAGGAATGGCCGAATGGCCGCTGTAAAGCAAACGTAGCCCTAAAAGTGCACTGTAAACACGAAAAAACAAGCCTGGAACACGATAGCGGCTTGCCAGCAACCAATAAGCAGGTGATAGAATACTGCCGACCAATGCTCGCTTGAGCCGCTGGGCTTTGGTAGATTGCACGCGAGCCGGAACTTGAAGATATATCTTTTTTTGATTTTTAATTTCCATTTTCATTTTCATTTTTCATTAGTCGTTTAATTATATTAAGTTATTATGTCGGAGTAGTATTAATTTTATTTTAAAAAAATACTCATATAGCCATAACCTTGTTGCTGGGGTTATAATTGCTGCTATTCCGAATGTTAATACTGAAATTATAATTAAGTAGAGCAACATAATAAATTGTGACACCGGACCGCTTATAAATAATCGCCCTAAACCGGCTAAAGATAGAGCTGCTATAAGTGGAACGCCTACATCTTGCCAATACCAGCGCCATTTTTCTGTACGCAATAATCTATAGTGCATTATTGGAATTTCTAAGAAGAACAGACCCAAGTTTAAAACAAGCCATGCGATAGCCGCACCGGTGGCACCATAGTGCGTCGTCATATAAATAATTAGTGGCACAAGTAGAATCACTGCAATAAAATTTTTAAATAATGATAATCTTGTCCAGCCAAATGCCAGTTGCAATGCGTAAGGAGGGTTCATCAGCATGTTCAGAGCCGAACCACAAATCAAAATGCTTAAGAGGAGATGAGTTTTTTCCGCAGTTACCGGATTTTGTGTCCAGAGAAGAATAACTTCGTAGGAAAATAAAGCAATAACGATAGCGACGGGAAGGATCAAGACTGCAATTAATTGGGAGCTTTTATGATAAAGCCGTTTTAATTCATCTTGGTTATTGATAGAAACTAATTGTGTAAATCTTGGATAAATACTTAAAAAAACGGGACCAACAATGCGCCCAAGATTCATCGCTATCATACTAGCCAGCGTGTAATAACCAAACATTTCTAGAGATAGAATTTTACTTAATATTACCTTATCCAATTGAGTGAGAATTACTGCAAAAATTGAGATTCCACTCATCTCGGCAGTAAATCTCCAAATGTCTGTAAGAAGTTGCTTTTGAAAAACTGCTTTTTTATCAGTATGCGGAAGTCTGCGCCAAATAAACATCGCTAAAAAAAAGGTGTTTATTATGCTGATAACTATTTGCCATAATAGAAAAGCCTGTATCGTTGGAGAAACCAACCACAGAATCAGGACGGCTCCGGCACCCCGTAATGTGTTCATGCAAACATTGACAATGTTAAGCAGGACTTGTTTCTGTAACCCTACCAACCCTCCAGAGTAAAATCCGATAGGCATCTGGAAAGCCATTACGAAGCCCATGATCAAAAGCGCCTGTTCAATGGTTTGGGGAGATAACTGTCCCGCTTTAATCCAGTGATGTGCAAAAAATGGTGATAATGAAACAACTGCAATTCCGACAAAAACAGCAATGCTCCAATAAATAACCTCAAGCGTACGGACAAGATTCCGCATTTCTTGTTCCTTACTCGGCAATACTGAAAGTCGCGCCATTTCACGTGTTAAAGTACCACCCAACCCTACGTCTAAAAGTCCAAATATGACCTGAAGTGTAGCAAAGATGCCTATTAAACCAAAAGATTCAATTCCCATGAATTTAATATAAAGAGGGATGAAAACCAATCCCATGAGGGCCTGCCAAATACTTCCTGCAAAATTGGCAGCAATATTTTTTTTAAGGGGGTTCAGGGAAAGTGGCGAAGATTTAGATCTTTCACCTATCATACAAAGTATCCCGCGTCTTAAAGGCTAACCCTTCATTATCTCTGATCATAAGTCTCGGTCCTCTCTTAAAGGCCATTTTATCGACAGATCACTATCATGCCTCGCTCATATGGCCGCCAGTACTTTCCTGCTCAAGAATAGATGCCAATCCAAACATGATGCCGAAAAGAGGTCCCCATAGTCCTAAACAACTCGCACCAGAAAACATCATCAGATGGATGCTTAAGAAACCCATTCCGAAACCAAAAGCCATTGACCTAAGCATCCCGGACGAAGCACGAACAGAGTGAAAATAACACTTGCAGGCAATTGCCAGCATATATAGGTAAATGGCCAATCCGATCAACCCACCAGCGATAAAGAGTCCGAAATATCCATTATGCGCCGCCTCAAAGTAACCGAATAGTCCTATTCCTTCCATCTGTATCCCACTACTCATGTTACCCAATCCTAATCCGATTGCCAACGAAAGCGGATTTTGAGTAATATCAGCCATTGCCTCTAAGATATATTCAATTCGATTCAAAAATGTTTGATCGCTGCCAGAGAAACTTAATTCCCAAAGACTATCCAGTGACGAATAGATGTACGGATACTGCTCTCTGATCACAATGACCGACAAGAGCAGTAAGAAAGGAAGAAGAAATAATACTATAAGAGACTCTTTATGGTATTTGCCTTCAATGTCAGGCCTTATGGCAAGAACAATTTGCAAGGCAGTTGTAACCAGAAT
>JAGVGX010000233.1 GCA_020056865.1 Desulfobacterales bacterium | reverse complement strand
CAAGCGGGGCAGGCTTGCTCTTGCTGAAACCCGGCGGCAGATGGATGTGATACGTTCGCTCGATACCTTCATGTTGGAGCGTCTCAGTGAGATTTTTTGTCTGACTTGCCTTCCCCATGGTATCTCCCGAAACAATTGCACCACAACTGATACAAAGTAGAAAACATGCCAAGCAAAAAGCAACGCGATGATGAATAAGCCAAAAAAAGACCGGTCTCTGCACGTAGCAACCAGTTCTGTTACTTTTGATTGTCATAGAATGCCCTTTTGTTTAATGGTTAACAAAAAATTTATGCCGCGAGATAGCGTTCCCAAGTATAATAGCCATCTGTGTCCATAAAAAGTTCAATTCCGAACAAACTGGACAGGCCATCTTCTTTCATCGTTTTTCTAACCACCTTGCCTTTCAAACCTATGTTTTTTATTCTGTGGTCTGCAAATGCTTTTAACTCAATCTCTGCGTTAATGTCAAGCTGAGGTAAAATGTCTATCTGTGGTATTGTTTCAACAAGAAGGCCTTTTTTAGAAACATCAACTGTCATGACCTGACTCCAGTTACCATTATGATCCCATAGGGTTACCGGGAATGTCCAAATCAGCCTCTCATCGAATCTTCGGTCAATCGGCTCAAATGCTTTAAGATATCCAACTACAATTCGAGAAAAAAGATCGGGATTGGTAAAGGGTGAAAAATGGCCTGCCTTGGGAATAATAGATGTTTTGCAATTAGGCAAAAGTTCTACAAGATTTTGCAATGAAGTCATCGCCGGTGAGTGTTCTCCATAGACCGCCAAGGTTGGATGGGCAATCGTTTTGAGTTTGTCAATTGTAATGCCATCCGATGCAACAAAGTCTTGTCTGGCAGTTGTTGTATAGAGAAGCTTTAACCAATTATTTGCTGACCGTTTCCCTTTTCCCCACGTGCTCATAGGAACAAAAAAAGGGCTATCCTTAAGTTTATGTATAGTCTGCTGCCACTGAGGAGACGCCAAATGCTCCAAAAGTCTTAAACCGGCTTCGGTTTCATTTTCAGTAATATTAAGTCCAAGGTCTTCAAGTTTACGAACTGCATATTTCCAGTTAGGCCAGTCTTTTATACAATTGGTCGGCTGAAGCGAACGTATCCTTGAATCTGCAATAACTAAACTTTCAATTCGTTCAGGATGTAAAATCGCATAATTTAAAGCTACAGAACCTCCAAAACTATGTCCTATAATATTCGCCTTCCTGATATTGAGATGGTTTAACAACTCGTGCAAATCTTTTGCCATATCATGTGTCGTGTAACCAGACATAGGCATGGAGCTATAACCATGTCCCCGAAGATCATAAACGGTTATCCTGCAAAATCTTGAAAGTGAAAGTAGTACATTAAGATGCCAGAAGCCATGATTGGCGGCCAGGCCATGTATCAGGACGACATCTTTTCCTTCGCCCATTGTTCGATAATTGGTTTCAACTCCATTACAAATAAATCGTCCCATATACACCCTCTTTATTCTTCTACTCCATATATCCAAGAGCCCTTAAACGCTTATATATTTCTTCCTTTTCTTCACTGTCCTCCTTTTGAGCAGAAGCGTCATACGACTCCGGAGAGTGCGTAGGCTCTCCTGTTTGCAAGGGGTTTTGTTCAAGAAAAGATTGTTCGAAAATATCTTCCGGCAATTTTCCTTCAAAATCTGAAGGTATGGGCAAGCCTAAACTATATAACAAGCAAGGCGCAACATCTATGATTGAATGCTGTTTGACCTCAACACCTTCACGTATACCCGGACCTTTTGCTAAGAAAATACCCTCCGGCACATGGGTGCCTTCGACCTCTGGTCTATGAATAACCACAGGGGTTTTATCCATAATAGAGGCAAAGCTGTAATCCTTCATTACCAGCAATAAATCAGGCGCCTGATCATTATTGTCTCCCGGATATGCTTCTTCTTTGGTAAGCACCTTTTTAACAATATGTTCACCAGTTGCAGGGTCTTTAAAAGCCAATAATTTATCAATTAACTTTTTTCTAAAGGCATCATATTGTTCTTCAGGAATCCCTGATTGACCAGGCTTTCTCGCAACACGAATGTAAATTCCATTAGATGTTACTGTTCTTGCATAAGCAGTGGTATTGTCCCAATCCAACAGGACAAAATGACCATCCACAAGTTTTTTTGCAGACGCTTTATTATTATCATCCATACTGTTAATATCTCTCCAGGCAAGGTACCCTTCCTGATGCAGCCATGTATTGACTCTAAAAACTATTTTCGAAGGCCCGAAACCATGATCGGAAGCCATAAAAACTCTTGTATCAGGCCCAGCCAATTCAATAATCTCCGACATAAATTGATCAAGTTCACGAAAATAATCATGGCATAGACTTCGAATCTTCAAATCCTCAGTTGAAAAAGATTCATAAGCAATATCAGGATCAAGAAATCGCCAACCCATGTGTAACAATTTATCGGTTCCGTCTAACAATACAGCAGTAAGGTTACTGGGATTTTTTTTCATTAAATACTTGGCAATAGAAAACCACTGCCGTTCCCTTCGGATGTGGAATTTTACCCAATTTTCATATTCTTCCTTTGGGACTCCCTTTGAAGCCTTCTTTTCCATATCAAAATCCCATGCAAGTTCTCTAACATTAAACCCTTCAAGTGCTTTTAAATCATCAAACATATCGCGTGGATAAACATTTCTGCGCAAATGCTTCCAGGAAACAAATCCGGGGATAATCGATCCTGATACGGCAGGTGGCGGAGACATAAACGGAAAATTAAGTGAACAGACACTGCCGTTGTGTCTGCTTACAATTGTCCATATGGTTTCGCAGCGAATATCTCGAAAATTATATATTGTAAAGTAATGGTCTGTTTTGCGTTCTTCTGCCCAAATAAAATCAAACACACCATGATTCCCAGGTGTTCGACCTGTCATCAATGATATCCATGCAGGTGGCGTCAAGGGATTAGAGGTTGATAACAGTTCCGCTCGAACGCCTTTTTGGAGAAATTTTTTCAGAAACGGCATGATACCGTTATCCATAAGTGGATCTAAAATAGAAAAAGTGGCGCCATCAAGACCAATCAGCAAGGTTGGCTTCATCAATTTCTCCTTTCTAATAATTGTTTAATTTTTTATAAAGAAAATCGACTGTATCAGCAACATGTATTTCGTCAACATACCTTCCATCTTCCATAAGAAACTCTTCCCAGGATAACCCTCTACATTTAAACTGTTCTTCAATGGCAACAACAAATTGAACAACATCAACAGACTCGAAAGCAAGATCAGCAATAAGCCTGGTATGAGGCCCAATCGACCCATCAAATTCTAAATCCCAGTCTAATGTTATATCTTCCAATACAGCTAACAAATCCTTAAGAATAGACTCCCGGCTGAATGCACCCTCATTTTTCTTACTTTCCATCATAATCTCCTTTTTTGTACACAGAACCTGCGAATACAAAATCACCATCACGCAATGTATATGCTGAAAGATTTTTTCCTTTGATTTCCGGGAATATTTCTGCCAGGCTCCCTGAAACATGAAAAACGAACATCCCGATTTCAACATCCATATCCTGAAGCATAAGATCTCCAGGACCTCCAGGCAGGCCCCTACCCAGCGCTTTACCAACCGCCTCTTTAGAACACCATATTCGCAGAAGCCATTCTAAATCTAATGACCCCAACAAAGACTCGGCTATCTCACGTTCTTCTTCTACAAGCGTCATTTGATCAATATTTTTAATTTTCGTATCCATTTTTTCAACATCTATGCCGCATGTATCTCCATTTCCTGATATCATGGCTACGCCCATACCCTTGATATGCGTCACAGAGAGGGCAGGTATGACTGCCATATCTTTAGACCAATCTCCCCTGTAAACAGGACGGCCATAGGGATCCGCATCAATCTCAATATCCGTCATGCAAAGATCAATCCCCATATTCTTTTTGATAAACAATCTGAGCACGTCCTTTCCTGCAATTCTTGCAAGCAGCCATTCAACACGGCGTGTCCCGGCATCCGTGAGATTTTTCCATACAACCCGCTCTTTTCTGCTTAGAGCTAAAAACGCAAGGGTGTTCAGCCATAACATGCCATGAGAATGAAGCAGTTCCTTTGGGAAATCATGCATAATACAACAATCAAAAACACGACTGTCAGAAAAGCTCTTAACGGGTGAAGGCATAGGTTCACTTAAATAAACATATTGCGGCCTGTATCTGAGTTCATGAAATTTTGCAGGCAAATGAAACGACATCCCTTCCCATCCAATCAATCTCATTAACAATGACCCCGACGGCCCGATGATATCAATATATGAGCGAAGCTGATTTTCCGTCAGCGTCGTAATCTTTCCCTTCCCAATCACATGAGCCCCAGGTTGTTGAATCCCGTCATAAATATGCAATTCATCTAGTTTATAAGGGTAAACGTTATTATAGCTTATTTCTTTATTATCTAAAATCCAAAAACCAACCAGTTGCCCTGCTGCATCAAGTAGTGAAGGATCTATTACAAACTGAGGCGTTTTTTGCGTTTTAAAAAAATCATCAAAAGAAATCACTTTAAATGTCGCATCAATACCATTCTCCCCTAATCGATCCACCGAAGCCACCCCTTGGAAGCATGGGCCGGTAAACATACCCTCTGTATACAGCTTGTCTTGTGTCATTATAGCAGCTGGTCTGGCATTCTTTAATATAAAGTCATCATCGGACAACAAGGGTGGTTTAGGGTAGTGATCTCCAAAAATAATCGTGCCTTCGGCAATAGGCAATCCTACATTTTGATTTTCATTAACTTTGGAATCTTTAAGTATTCGAATCTCAACCTTGACACTGTCTTCAGACTGTCTCTTGGCATGAATTCTGATAGTTTGTTTTTGATTTTCAAATGAAATCCATTGATATGCCCTGACATCTTTCATCCTGACACATAATTTATCCTGAATGATAAGAGATGCAGCCTCTGCAAGCATTTCTATGCTCATGGTAAGGGGCATCATGGGCAACCCGGTAAGCAAAGGGTCTGAAACCGAAATTTTGCTGCCTAAGGTGTGGTTGAGCAAAAACAGATCTTCGTTAAGGTCAAAAACTCTGACAGCAGTAATTTCTCTGCCTGGAATATGGCTGATGATATCACCAATCAGCGGCATGGATGGTAAATCATGAGATGTTTGGGCTGACGAACCTGCTTTATTTTTAAAACCATTCCCGTTAACAAGAAAATCGATAATACCTCGAAATGTTTTTAAACCCGGCAGTTTATCAATATCATCAGCATATCTGGAAATCTTTTTTTCTTTTAATAAGCCAAAAATTTCAACACGTTTTATAGAATCAATGCCTAAATCAGCTTCAAGATCATGTTCTGGTTTAAACATATCAACTGGATACCCGGTCTTTTCGCTGACCAGCAAAAAAAGCAGTTTTGTAATGTCTTCTTCAGACATAACTGCAGATGTGCCGGATTGTAATGAAGGCATATCCTCGGAAAGATCACGTACTTTATAGGGTTGATCCGAAAGCTCATCGCGTTGTTTGGCAAGAAACACTTCACCTTCAGGTTCGATATCGTTTTTGGCTTTACTGACCCATTGTGAATCATCACTGCTTTTAAATCCGGGCTTAAAATCGTTGACAGATATCTGTGCATCCATAGTTGCATGGCTATCTTGCATAAAAAAAGAAGACATAATATCCTGTTGTACGCTTAGGAACTGTTGCATTGTCTGCAAGTGCGCTTCAAGAATACATGATTGATCGTCCAATGGGTCACCCATTGTTGAATCAGGATCAACAGGAAAATCATCTTGATTGTTCAATTGCTGCGGCGTAGTATGGTTGTTTTCATGCCCGAAGCCTTCACTATAAATCTCTTCTGATAATGAGGATATATCCTGCAAAGCAAAAGGTTTTACTTCCTGCTGCTTCATTTTGGGAACATTGTTTGCAGCCGGTTTCAACTGTTTTAACGTTTCCATATCTCTTGGCGCAAGGCTAAGCAGAGGAAGGTCAATGGATAATTTAACCATTTCTTTTTTAAACGGTGTATCTTTTTGCTGATCACTGAGCATGTCAATATCCAGTTTCACAACACGCCTTCGTTGATACAAGTAATCCAGACACATAGGAACACCCTGAGAAGCAAGCATCCCTAATGCATGGTTCAACTGTTCAATCCCACTTCGATAATGCACATTTGATGCTACTGCAAGGCAAGGTTTTCCTCTTAAAATATCATTAACAAAACTTGTAAGATTACTTTTGGGCCCAACTTCAACAAATATTCGCACACCTGCATCATACATCGACTCAATGGTTTCACGAAAACGGACCTGCCTTGTCCATTGAGCAACCCCTAATTCTCTTACCTTTTGTGAATCATATGGAACGGCTTTGGCATTCACACATGAAAAAAGTTCAATTTTAGGAGAAGTGATGTTTGCCTTTCCGAAAAATTCTTCAAGTGCTTGCTGGGCCGGTTGAAATAGCGGTGTATGATACGGACGGGAAAATGGCAGCTCCTGACAGATTGCCCCAACCTGCCGCATTTGTTCCATAGCCTCACTTACAAAATCTTTATCGCTGCAGATAACAAGCTGATGCGGACAATTATCCATGGCTATAAACAGTTTTCCATGACTATCATCAACAATTTTTAAAATGGATTTTCTGTCGGAAACACCAACGGCAATTAATGGCGCAACCGGAATCTTTTTTTCTGAACTGGAACTTTGAATCATACGATTGCCTGCAATAATATATTCCATTCGCTCCTGTTCACCCGATAACTGAACTGCACCTGCTGCCTCCAACGCCATAATTTCACCACTGCTGTGGCCCAAAATAACCTGGGGAAAAACTTCAAGTCGATTCAGCAGATTAAAAATAGCTCTGTCTGCCGCTAACACTGAATCAACTGCGTAATCCATCTGCCATAATTGTTCACCTTCCTGATTGTCTGGAACGTCGATTCCATTATTTAATGGAAAAATAAAATGGCTTGGTTTGTAAGGTCTTTGATGACCTTCAAATGCACAGTCAAGGGTATCGAAACAAGATCGAACCTCAGGAAAATGAAGGCACAGATCATAAAGCATATTGGCATATTGAGAGCCTTCTCCTGGAAATAAAAACGCCACACGCCCTTCTTGTGCGAAAAGATGTTCAGAAAAATAAATGCCGCTCTTGGTTTTAATGGTTTTGCACGCTGTTTCCTTGATCCGTTTAATTGCCTTTTCTGTTTTTTCCCTTAAATCGTTGAGTGATGCAGCAACAACACAAAGACGATATGGCTGATTGTCTAATGTTGAATTAACCGTGTATGCAAGATCAGACAAATCCGTTTCAGGAAAACCCTGCGTATAATTCATTATTTTTTTGCAGTATATGATCAAATCTTCACGCGTAGCAGCACTGAAAACAAAAAGTTCCGTATCCCAGTGCTTATAAAAATCATCATTTGCTGTCTCATCTGCAACGTCATATTCTTCAAGCACAACATGCGCATTGATGCCACCAAAACCAAACGAGTTTACGCCTGCTCTTCTGGGATTGTTCAAGGTACCGTGAATCCACGGACGTGTATGGGAATTAATGTAAAAAGGTGTTTTTTCAATTTCAAGTTCCGGATTGGGTTTCTCACAATAAAGCGTTGGTGGCAGTGTCTTATGGTAAAGCGCAAGCGCTGCTTTTATGAGTCCAGCAATTCCTGCCGCGGGAAGCAAATGACCAATCATTGATTTTACCGATCCTATGGCACAACTTGGAGGCATACCATTTCTGTCTCCAAAAACTTTTCTTAAAGCCTGCATCTCAGTTAAGTCTCCTAAAGGCATAGATGTCCCGTGCGCCTCAACAAGGCCAATAGATGCAGGGTCAACGCCCGCGTATTGATAGGCTCTTTTTAAAGACAGAATCTCCCCTTCTATTCTTGGCGCCAGCAAGGCTTTGGCCTTTCCATCACTTGATGAACCTACGCCCTTAATTTTAGCATAAATCCGATGCCCGTCTTTTTCAGCATCTTCGAGACGTTTTAGAACAATCATGCCAATGCCTTCACCTATCATGGTACCATCAGCATCTTTATCAAAGGGGCGTAAATGAGAACGATGGGTTAACGCGCCAAGCTGAGTAAAAACCATATGGACAAATGAAGAAGCTGAAAACTGTACCCCACCTGTAATCACCGCATCACATCTGCCAGACAACAGATCTCTGACCCCTATTTCCAAAGCAAGCAAAGCTGAGGCACAAGCCGCATCTACGACATAACTGGGGCCATTTAAGTCAAGCCGATTGGCTATAATGCCTGCCATGACGCTTGGAATCAGACCGGGAGCGGTTTCAGCATTAAAAGGAGGAATGCTGGCTTTAAGTTTTTCTCTGATAAACGCAAGCTCTTTTTCTGAGTATTCAGGATGCAATTCTTTTAAAAGATGTATGGTTCGACGAACTGCAAGTCCGTGTTGAAATACACTAACATATCCTCTGCTAACGTAAGTTCCTCTTCCAAGAATAACCGCGGTACACTCTCGATTCAAAGGTTTTTCAGGAAAACCAGCATCCATTAAGGCGTCGTTGGCCACCTGAAGCGCCAGAAAGTGTTCAGGCTCAGCACCGTCAATTGCAACAGGCATGATTCCGTGTTTAAGGGCATTAAAATCGGGAAGGGTCTCAATATAACCACCTCTTTGACAGTATACAGCATCATTTTCACTGGAATCCGAATCAAATATCTCATCCATTTTTCTGTCTTGGGGCGGGTCGCTAATACCGTCAACTTTGGTAACGATATTCTCCCAATATTTTTGTACATTGTCAGCTTTTGGGAAAACGCACGCCATGCCAATAATTGCAACATCACCCTGAACGGATGAATTTGATTTTAAGCCGCTTTTGCTGGACATAAACCTCAACCTCTACTTATCAACACCATCTTTTATTTTTTTATCAAAACGCGTCAATCGATTCAACTGTCTGCTTCCTGTGGCCTCAAATCCTTCAATAGCCGCTAACAAGCCCCCTTCCTGATCTGCAAAATACAGATTAGAATATACACGCTGTTCCCCTGACTGTTTAAGCATATGCAGGTGGCAGCGGATTAAAGATGTACTATGAAATGGTCGGTAAAGACGCACATCCTTAAAACTGGAAGGCAGCACCGTAATGTCAAGATATTTCCTGGCCCAAAGCAATACCAGCTGAAGACCACCATCAAGGGTAATTGGATCCAGCACCCATTGTTCATCCGTATTATTAAACAGACATTCTTTAGGTGTAGATTTCGAAAGTGTTGCTATCATTCCATCTTTTGAAATCCCTTCGATATGATGGATACACTGGAATTTTGGCCCATGAAACAGCAAGTTTTTATATGCTTCTTTTATAGACACATGAAAGGGTTCCATGGGAGAATTCAAGGTAAAATTAAATTGGGGCTGAGCTGGGAAACGCTTGCACAACCTCACCTTTGCCTTGTAAAACAGCCTTTCAGGACGATCAACATCCGTTAGTTTCACCTCAATTTCAACAGTTTGTTTTTGCGGTTGAACATTATTCTTTGTTTCAGCGAACAATCTGACATTAAATGGGCCACCATTTAATGCGATACCCTTAAAAACGCGAATATCACTCACGCTTACAACATGCCATCCAGGCCAGCTTGTTTTTGCAGCTTCTGCTATGAGTTCAATAGCCATTGTGGCTGGTAAAACAGGTTTGGAATCTAAGCAATGGTCAAGAAGATACAAATCTTCTTTTGGATCTAAAAGCTTGAACATTTCCAAAAAACCGTTGTTTCTAATTGGTTTTTGCATATTCCTGAAAAGCGGCAGTGTCATATGCTCTGAAATTACCGGCAAATCCGTTTCAATAAGCACTTGGTTCCACGGCCCATTACCCGCAATCACTTCAGCTTCACCCTTTTTGCCTTTTCTTAGTTCCCTATCAAAAATAACTGCACCCTCGGCAGGCAGCAAAGGTTCAATCCCCCTTTCAGCAAACTGCCGCAGTACCCCTTCAGATACCATGCCTGACATTTTCCATGGTGCCCAGTTGATGGAAAACACTCGCCCAGGCCATTTTGCATCAAGGTATACCGCAAGCTTGTTTATCACATCATTGGTTGTGGTATAATCTACCTGGCCACGATTACCGAAACGCCCTGCAACTGATGAAAAAAGTGCCAGAAACTTCAGTGAGTCAGAACGAAGTTTTCGACTTAATATAAACGTACTTTTTGTTTTTGTAAAAAATACACGCTCAAATGAATCCCATGTCTTATCCTTAATAAGTTTATCTTCAATAATTCCTGCACCATGTATAACGCCATCAAGCTTGCCGTATGTTTTGTATATCTCATCTATCAAAATGCCGAACTTTTGTTCATCACGAACGTCAAGTTGATGGTAAATAACTGTTGATCCAGCTGCTTTCATTGCCTTGATATTTCTTCTTATTTCCCGCTCTTTACAAAGCCTTTGATATGTTGATTCAACAAGTGGAAGATTAACCTCTTGCTGGTCGGTTTTCATTTTCTTTATAATTGCATTTTTTACTTCATGAGGTAAAACAAGCACGGCTGTTTCTTCGGATTCTTTTTCACATGGTTCTGCCGAATGCCCGGCCAGTATAATTAAAGGCCGGTATCTACGGGCAAGTTCGCATGCAATTTCCGCTGTAATACCTCTGGCACCACCCGTAATCAAAATAACTGATGAAGAATCCAGATCAATCATCGTTTCGGGTCTGTCAGTTAATTCATCATATTTCAGGCCCAGTAACAACCGATGAGAACCATCATATCCCACTTCAACGATGCCATCCTCTGCCAAAATTTCTGCCAACAGATGTTCCACAATATCAGGAATAGGCTTTTTAAGGTTAAAATCAACAGCTTTGACCCTTACTTTCGACCACTCAACATCCACGGTTTTCAGTAATCCGCAAATAGCTCCCTGCCCGGGAAAAAAATCATTGTTTTCCAAACGGTTAATGCTTGCAAAATACCCGCCCATACTGGTTGCAGATATGACAAAGCTATCACCTTGCTCGGCAGCATTATTTAAGTCATTTTCCAATGTTTTAAGAAACCAGAAAAATGTCTTTACATCCTGATCAAGACGTGTTGTCCAGGCGTCTAAGTCCATCTCTTCATAAGAAGCACATATGTTAAGCGGCATGAGATTAACAAGGCCTGCAATATCTCCGTGCTTGTTTCTAATACTTTCTATCAATGCTTCAATACATTCTTTTGAATGATCTTTAAAGCCGTATATATTTCCTGCTTGTGAAACTTCGGATATTCCGAATTTAACATGTATGACCTTGCATCCCATCTTAACCATTTTTTCAGACAGCAAACCCGCAATTTCTCTATCATCATCTATAATAATAACCACTTTATCAAAAGGCAGCTTGACAGATTGAATCGGCGGATCTACTTGCTTACAAGCCATGGCAAACCTAGGGGTTTTTATATTGATCGCATCATGGTGGCTTGTAGAATCCGAAGAAGCGTCAAGTTCATCAACGAGATCATCGATTAAAGGCTTCGGTTGGCTTTCATCTGCATAGCCTTCAATACGGTCAATGATTTTTCTTAATGTTTTTATGTTGTTTAAATCCTTCATATGCTCAGGAAGGCCATCGGTCTGCGATTGGAATACACTTTGAAAAAACTGACTGAATATCTCAACACGCTTAATCGAATCAATGCCAAGATCCGCCTCT
>JAGVGX010000106.1 GCA_020056865.1 Desulfobacterales bacterium | reverse complement strand
TTCTATAAAACAAAAAAGTAGTTTAACGTTAATTTATTATTTTTTAATAGCAATTTTTTTCATTGTCTTTCTCTGTTCTGTTGAAATTTCCAAATAGTATATTCCATCTGATAACACAGGTAAAGACAACCATCCTCCGGCAAAATCAATTTCTTCAAAAACTGTTTTTCCAGATACATCCATAATTTTTAATTGAAGTTTTTCTTTTGTATTGATAAATATTTTTTCTGTTGCCGGATTTGGATAAACATCAATCTGCAATTCTAATAAAGCATCATTGATTCCAGCAGAGCCAGTCACTTTCAGAATCCAACCATCTGCACTGCCCCGGTTGTATGTTACATCATAATCGGCAGAATACGTAAAGCCAGTTACAACCAAAGCACCACTTGCTTCCTGAAACATATTGAATGCTTCATCTTGTCCTGATCCTCCGCAACAGCGTTGCCACTGGAGGTTTCCTGATGCATCCACTTTAGCAACCCAGATGTCCGGATCCCAGAATCCGGTATGAAAACCACTTACATCGCCGTCGGTTGAATTGGTCAGGCCGGCTACTGCATAGCCACCATCCGTGGTTTTAACCAAAGCATTTGCCTGATCATCACCGCTGCCACCCAGACATTTCTGCCAACTGAGGGTTCCAGTGGAAGTGAGTTTAAGCAGCCAGAAATCATCCGATCCCTGTGCCCCGTGGTGCCCTGTAACATCGCCATTGTTATGAGTACTTGTATAACCTAATGCAGCATAACTTCCATCCGCAAGCTGAACAATCGAATTGCATTCTTCTGTTTCTGTACCACCATAACAGTAAGACCATTCAACAACTAATGATGAATTTAATTTAGCAATAAGCATATCAAATCCACCATGTGCTCCGACTGCATCTCCGTCAAAAGAATCGCTGCGGCCCGCCAGAATACAACCATCATCCGAAGTAAGCGCCATGGCAATCCCTTCATCATAATCCGAACCACCAACACATTTTTGCGCAAGAAGTGTTCCTGCTGCATCCATCTTCATCACCCAGAAATCTGCTTCATTCAGCGAGTGATTACCGCTCACATCCCCATCATTCGAATACGTGCTTCCGGCAATATAAAAATCTCCGGAGGTATTCTGAACTATCATCAATCCCTCATCATCATCCGTTCCACCGAAGCATTTCGCCCACGTTAAGGCACCGGCCGACGTAAGCTTCAGCACCCAAACATCATTTCCGTATGATCCGTGATGACCTGTTACATTCCCGTCGACAGAACCTGTATAACCAACTGCCATGAAGCCTCCATCGGCGGTTTGAATAATATCTTTACCAAAATCATCTTCGGTGCCGCCAAATAAAAACGACCATTGTATCACTCCGGCTGAATTCACTTTGGCTACCCAGAAGTCATCATTTCCATGGTTTCCTGAAACATCAATGTCGTTCGATCCGCAATCACCAACAAAAGCAAATCCGCCATCAGAAGTGGGAATTGTTTTCCATGCATATTCATGCAAAGTGCCGCCATACGTATGCTGCCAAGAAAGAACTGGCTGAGCAAAACAAAATGAAATAATAAAAAAAGACGCGAAAAGAAGTAAGGATTTTTTCATGGTTTTGATTTTTATAAGTGTAAATTTATTAAATATTTTAAACCCTCGTAAAACTTTTTAATTAAATCGTTTAATGGGAATTACAGATGTTTCCGTTACTCTTTCTTTTGTATTTTTGTTTTTTAACCATAACTATGAAACGATTTTTTTTTATCTCACTGCTTCTCTTTTTTTCCACAGAGCTTTTTTCCCAAAACCAGTCGAACACCACCGGTCAGGACGCCCTTGCCGATGCTCCCTGGCGCATGAAAAAAACAGATGGTAGCGGAAACTTGCAGGGCATTCCCGTTCACATTTTTATTAAAGATGCGGATGGCCTGGGCAGCAATGCTGAATTAATTTCGCTGGATATTTCAATTAAGAATTCTACAAGTACAACTTTCGGTTCTCCGTTAATCTTTACTTCTCTTTCATTGTCTGGATTTGATTCCTTGTTTTCTTCGAGATCAGCAACTGATGCTGCATTAGGTATTCAATCATTTTATGCCAGCCTTCCCATTCAAAGCGGAACCAATTCCATTGGCTTTGCCAGTGATACCTGCTCCTGGCCCGATGACTGCACATTTACGGATATCACGCAAAAATTCTGGTATTTCACCTTTACCATTCCACCGGATAAGCTTGTCGGTTTTGAAGATGCCATTGATATAAAAGTATATTTCAATTTGAACTGGCAGACTGACGTAACGTCCTATCTGAGAGTATTTCGGAGTGATTTCGATTTCCCTTCACTGAACGGATGGTATCGGGGTGATTCTCATTTTCACAGCATGTATACAAACAATTATGCTGAATATGGTCTTCCTTTATCTGCATCGAAAGAAGCAGCCAAAGCCGTCGGACTCGACTGGGTTGCAATCACAGATCATTCGTGCGATTACGATAATTACGGAAACAGCATGACTGACAACTGGACGCGTGAACACAATGAAATTACTGCATTGAATGCCGCTGACAGCAATATTTTACTGATTCACGGAGTTGAAGTTTCAGTAAACAACAGCAACGGAAATGTAATTCACTTGCTTTGCTATCCGCCTGAATCATCGCCCTATTCACTTCCCCTTCTCGGTGATGGCAATGGAGATCTCACAGCAACTGTACTCGGTATTGATGATATTCTGTATCCTTTGTCACAGCTTGGTGGTTTTGCATACGCACCCCATCCTTTTTCCAGTGGTGATAAACTTTCATCTTTGATTGGCGGCGGATCATGGAATGTGGGCGATACAGCCTTTCCCGAAAACGGTGAAACATGGGTTGGCTTTGATCAGATAAACTGCAACAACACCAGCGTTGCATCTGATATTTATTCACAAACGCCCGCGACATTTTTATTTAAAAATACAATCCGCGGTGGAGAAATCTGGAATACCAGAAATGCATTGACAACTACCGATCAGTCGATGAACCCGTGGAACGTGGAATACGACGGCGGTATCGACGGATTTGTTCCCTATGCTTTGAGTGAACCGATGTATCATCTGAATCGGCTGGCATCGAATTTTGAGACTACAAAATTTTTAAATCTCAAAGGTGTTCGTGAGAAAAATGCAAATCCTGCCTTGCAGGGATATCGATTCTATTATACAGCAGGAAGTGATGCTCACGGTTCGTTTAATTATTCGAATACCGATTTTGTTTATGGCGTCGTGGCGGATATTCATAACAACGCAATTGGTACACCATCTACTGTTTTGTATTGTCCGCAGGGAATGGGTACAGGAGGCAGTAATATTTTGCACGCCCTTGCGAACGGGAATGCCGTGATGTC
>JAGVGX010000149.1 GCA_020056865.1 Desulfobacterales bacterium | reverse complement strand
GGCAAATTGCTCTCCGTATTTTTAGATTTATATATGTAATAAAGAATCCTCGGGGTTGAGGTTATGACACGCCAGCCGAGGTTTCTTACCCGGCCGTCCCCGTCTGCAACTTTATACGAGCATCCCTTTTCCCGATCAAATCCATAATGTAACCTACTGTTTTTTTAAGGCTTTCATGGATTTCTATATCTACATACACCTCCTTTTCGCAATGAACTACGACCTTGTCCACAATTGAATACAGTGTTTCTTTCGTCGTCTCAGGATTAGTCAGCCCCTCAACGACCCTGGCAAAATATGCCTCTATATCCTTCTGTGTGAAAGCTTCCGTAAGTTTTATTTCATCAAGATTTCCGATTTCAAATAACAAAAGCTCATTTTTTAGTTCTCTTTCCATGTTTTCAGCATTCAATAACAGCCTCTCGGTCGTTTCAGTTATGATCCCCCTTTTTATAGCGTTTGATATGTTTTCAAGTTCCTGATGAGCAGTTCTAAGGTCTTCTTCTATAACCATCTTCCGCCTACCATTCACGGTATCTTCCATAATTTTTTTCAGCGAGAGATGAATTTCGGACGTGATGAAAGCCATAGGATCTTTTTTTGAAAATTCCCTGCAAAGAGTAGCTATAATCGCTTCTTCTAATATCTCTTTTTTTATCCTTATGCTGTTTGAGCAGACATTACTGCCTTTATTCCAATTCGTAGAGCATCCATACTTTGCATACTTTCCGCCGGACACAACCGAGAAGGTGCCGCCGCACATGCCGCACAGTGCGATTTTCGTGAGGAGGTTTTCTGAATACAGATGCTTTGCCTTATTAAACACGCCCTGCACCTTATCTTTTATTTCTTTTTGACGTTTCTTGACCAAATTCCAGAGTTCATCCGATACTATCCGTAGTTCAGGCTTTTCTACCACTGACCATGTTTCCGGAGCATTCACAAGCATCCGCTTGCCTCCTGTTTTTGGCTGATACTTACTTGTTGTTTTATTCCAGATATACTTGCCTATAAACAGTTCATTGTTCAGTATTCCGCGGAAGGCTTTTTTGCTGCCGAGAATTGTGCTAACGCACCAATATTCTCCTCTGGGCGGTTTGGGTTCACCTGTTTCCTTGAGCTCTTTATTAAGTTTATTGACAATCCTTTTTGCCGACCAGCCCTTTTGCCCGAATAATATAAGAATCCTCACTATCGTCTCTGCCTCTTTAGGGTCTATCTCCAAAACATAACCTATAGCCTCTCTATGCCCGTACCTGTCCGCCTTATCGCCATATACAGGCTTGGATCTATAACCATAATGCTGGCCGCCGCCGCTGAAGCCTTTGAGAACCTGCCCTTCGATGCCTCTATGGGTTTTTTTGCTAAGTTCTCGTATATAAAGAGAATCAACCATCCCATGGAGAGTGATCATTTCAGAAGCAGTTTCTTTCTTAGTATCTATTCCTTGTGAAACGTAATAAACGAATATATTTCTTGCAGTCAGTTCCTCAAAAATTCCCAGCGCTTCGCGTGTATTCCTTGCAACACGTGAAGTATCATCAACTAAAATGTACTGGAACGGAGGGTTCTTACTGAGAGCAATTTCGAGCAACGCATTGAAGCCTTCTCGTGAAGCTATACTCTTTCCAGATACGGCCTTGTCAAAGTAGATATGATCTTCAAGCACTTGCCACCCTTTTGACTTTCCAAATTCTCTGCATTTCCTTATTTGATCCTCTATCGAGGCCTCGCGCTGATTTTCGCTCGAATAACGAGCATATATGGAAGCACATGTTATTGAAATCATTTTTTTGCCTGCTCCTGACATTTCTTCATATCTATTAATCGCAAAACACCAATTGACAGGATTTTTGATATCCGCGCTAACCTTATCTCCCCAGAAATAGGCTTTATAGTACATCTCGGGTTACAACGCCCATTTCTTTCTTTTTTAGAAGTCATTGTTTCCCCATACTAGATATTACCCAGCATTATCGATTTTCCAGGTCGAAACGTGTTTTATCAGTATTATCTCCATACTTAATATTACTCAGCATTCTCACCTTTCTCGGCCAAAACGGGTTTTATCAGTATTTATCTCTATACTTAATATTACCCAGCGTTCTCATCTTTCCAGAGCAAACGAGTTTTTAATGCGGATGACAAGTATAACTACTTGTTTTATAAGTATTTATCCCCATATTGCATATATTATCCAGCGATCTTGATTTTCCAGGTCAAAATGAGTTTTATCTGAGTATGACCATATAACCACTTGTTATATAAGGGAAAATTGTTATATCGATATAATGAGAATTGCTGACTAATCTTTCAAAAAAGATTGCATGAGATTGTCTTAGAGACCAAAAAAAATTTTGTCCCAGCAAAAAAATATTTGTCCATACATATTGTTATTTATATCTGTATTGACGATTAGCCGGTTTTATGCTATTTTATTTGAGTATCTGTAACTCTTAATAAAACTTTCTGGAGGTTTTATGCTCGAAATCGATGATAAAAACAGAAAATGTGCCTTGTACGTTAGGGTCTCTACAGGCCTCCAAGCCGACGAGGGCGAATCATTGGATGAGCAAACCGAAAAGTTGAAAAACTTCTGCGCCTACAAGGGCTGGAAAAATTTTATAGTTTATCGGGAAGAGGGATTCTCGGGAAAAGACATGGAAAGACCCGAATTCCAAAGAATGATGACAGATGTGCATAGAGGCGATGTTAATACCGTTGTCGTTAAAAAAATAGACAGGCTTTCACGATCGATAATTGATTTTGAAAACATTTATAAAGCATTTGAAACAAAAGGAGTTGATTTAATTTCTCTTCAGGAGAATTTCGATACATCAACAGCTGTAGGCAGGGCGGTAATAAGAATTGTATTGGTGTTTGCGCAAATGGAAAGAGAACAAACTTCTGAAAGGACAATAGATGTCATGAGTTATCGGGCTAAACAAGGACTTTTCAACGGAGGATATCCGCGTTTAGGCTATGACATCGACTATGACAACAAGTGTCTTGTGCCCAATGAACTGGAAATCCCTATTGCAAGAGAGATATTTGACACCTATATCAAAGAGGGCTCTCTAAGTAAAAACGCCATAAAATTAAACGCAAAAGGCTATCGCATGAAATCATGGATCGCAAGAACAGGCAGGTCGTTTGGGGGAGAGAAATTTCATAAGACAAATCTCAGCAGACTGCTTAGCGACCCCATATACATCGGAAAAATCCGCTATAAGGATAAAATATACAAGGGGGTGCATCAAGCAATCATTGATGAAGATATTTTTCACTTGGTGCAATCAATTCTTAACGCTAACAACATAACAAAGACAGGATATAGGGAGAGCTGCAGCGACTTTCTATTGAAAGGGCTTGTTTATTGTGGTGCGTGTAAGTCTGCTATGACAACGAGTTTCGCCTTTTCCAAAGGCAAAAAGTATTTTTATTACAGGTGCACCACTGATAACGACAACAGCAAGAAAGCATGTCGAATAGGCAGTGTCAGCGCCCGTCAACTCGAGAGTCTTGTCATTGATGAACTCAAGTTTCTTGCAAAAGACCCTCGGATAATCGAAGGCGTTGTTGAAAGTGCAACAAAGGAGCAGAAAGAAAGGGTAAAGGATCTTGCCTTGAAAAAGAAGAGCATGCAAGACGGGCTTGCCAAAATCGGGAAAAAGGCTAATAACTTTCTTGATGTGCTTGGGCAGAAAGGAAAAAAGAGCGTCAGAATGAATTATATCCTGAAAAAACTCGAAGACTTGGAAAAACAATCCGAACAGCTTAAAGCTGAAATCGACTATGTAGACTTTGAGATTAACGGCTTGGAAAATAAAATTATAAACGGTGATGTTATAGTACAAAACTTCAAGGTCTTCAAAGATGTTTTTGACCAGCTTACCTCCGATGAAAAATACGACCTGATGCACTTATTAATTAAAAAAATAGTATATCTTGAAGATGCAAGAACCGTTAATGCAGGGGAAAAAGCGGGTAGAATTAAAATGGATCTATGGGAATTGCCGCCCATAGATCCATTAAAAAAGAACTCAGCAAACGGTTTTGCTGAGAGTAACGTCTGGCTCCCGGGGAGGGATTCGAACCCCCGACAGGGTGGTTAACAGCCACCTGCTCTGCCAGCTGAGCTACCCGGGAATTTCTCG
>JAGVGX010000050.1 GCA_020056865.1 Desulfobacterales bacterium | reverse complement strand
GATCCTGATGTCACATACACCCATTTAAAGGAAGCTATTATAGAAGAAGTCATAAAAAAAACCTTGCCAAAAAATATGATCGATGGCCAGACGCGCTATTTTATTAATCCAACCGGCAGATTTGTAACCGGCGGTCCCATGGGGGACTGTGGCCTCACCGGACGAAAAATAATTGTAGACACATACGGCGGCAAGGGAAGCCATGGCGGCGGCTGTTTTTCAGGGAAAGATCCGTCAAAGGTGGACAGAAGCGCATCCTATATGGGACGATATATCGCAAAAAATATTGTTGCATCAGGTATCTCCAAAAAATGCGAAGTTCAGGTGGCATATGCGATCGGGGTTGCCGAACCGATTTCAGTCATGGTGGACTTAATGGGTACCGGCGTGATCTCAAAAAATCGGGTGCAGGAAATCATAAAAGAAGTTTTTGACCTAAGGCCTGCAGCTATCATTGAGCATCTGGATCTTTTACGTCCCATTTATAATAAAACCTCTGCTTACGGACACTTTGGAAGAAATGAACCCGAATTTACCTGGGAGAAAACCGACAAGGTTGACATTATCAAAGAAAAAGCAGGTCTTTAGTAAAAAAATAAATACAAAAAATATAAAAACCATGGAGGGAAACATGCCTTTTAAGGAACTTGATCTGTCTTTACCCTACAAGGTAGCTGACATTACACTTGCCGACCTCGGCATCAAAGAAATGGAATTATCTGAAAATGAAATGCCCGGGCTGATGGCTGTTCGTGAAAAATACGGCAGGCAAAAACCTCTAAAAGGAATGAAAGTCATGGGAAGTCTCCACATGACTATTCAGACGGCCATGCTCATAGAAACACTGAAAGAACTTGGCGCTGACATCCGCTGGGCGACATGCAATATTTTCTCAACCCAGGATCATGCCGCTGCTGCCATTGCAAAGAGAGGCTCCGCAGCCGTATTTGCATGGAAAGGCGAAACTCTGGAAGACTTTTGGTGGTGTACGGAACAGGCGTTGGTATGGCCTGACGGCACAGGGCCTGACCTCATTGTTGACGATGGCGGAGATGCTACCTTGTATGTGCATCAGGGTGCGATGATAGAAAAAAACCCGTCTATTCTGGAGAAAACATATGAAAGCCAGGACATGATCTGCTTAATCGAAAGACTCAAGGAAAGCTACAAAAGAGATCCGCGTTTTTGGACAAAAATTGCATCAACTATCAGGGGGGTTTCTGAAGAAACAACCACCGGTGTTCACAGATTGTATCATCTGGCAAAAACCAACGAACTGCTTTTCCCTGCATTTAATGTCAATGACTCTGTAACCAAATCAAAGTTTGACAACCTTTACGGATGCCGTGAATCTTTTGCAGACGGGATCAAGCGTGCCACAGATATCATGATAGCAGGAAAAATAATTGTCGTATGCGGATATGGGGATGTAGGCAAAGGATGTGCACAGTCCGTGCGCGGATTTGGTGCCCGTGTGCTGATCAATGAAATTGACCCGATATGCGCCCTTCAGGCCGCCATGGAGGGATACGAAGTTATGGGCATGGATGATGCCGCATCTATAGGCGATATTTTTGTTACCGCAACCGGATGCATAAATGTTATCACCGGCGCTCATATGGAAAAAATGAAAAATGAAGCCATCATTTGCAATATCGGTCATTTTGACAGTGAAATTGAAATGAGCTATCTAACCCATACCCCTGAATGTAAAAAGGTGACTATCAAACCCCAGGTAGATAAATGGGTACTGAAGTCGGGACGGTCTATAATAATGCTGGCAGAAGGAAGACTGGTAAATCTTGGTTGTGCAACAGGCCATCCCAGTTTTGTCATGAGCAACAGCTTTACAAATCAGTGCCTTGCCCAAATTGAACTTGCATCAAAAGTATATGAAAACAAAGTATATACCCTCCCCAAGGTCTTGGATGAGGAAGTGGCACGGCTGCATCTTAAAAGACTTGGCATAAAACTCACCAAACTGACAACGCAGCAGGCGGAGTATCTTGACGTTCCTGTTAACGGTCCTTATAAGCCGGATCATTACAGATATTAATTACACAGCATGATCAGGCATTAACCTGTATGAAAGAAGGAGTGGCCCAAATGAAAAAATTTGCCGGATTCATTATATTAACAGCCATAACACTGTCTATGGTCGCTTGCGGCACAGGAACATTTAAAAAAATGGAGGTTGCATCGGTCTTAAACAATCCTTCAGATGAAGTTAATCAGTTAAACAGCCTTTTGAGCGCTGCAAGGAATGACCAGGTCAATGTCCTTTCCCCAACCCTTTTCTCGCAAGCGGAGATGTATTATAAAGAAGCAAAAACAGCCTTAGATGAAGGCAATGAAATATCATCCATTCTGGAAAAAATAACATATGGAAGGGTGAGGCTTGAAAAAGCTGAGGAAATGGCGCGTCTTTCAAGAACCGTACTGCCCGAAGTTATCAAGGCACGGGATGCTGCCAGAACAGTTAACGCTCCAAGTTTAGGTGAAGAATATGACAACGTTGAAAATGATTTTTTAGCCCTTACAAAAGCCGTTGAAAACGATAACTTAAGGTGGGCTCAAAACAATAGCAAAGAGGTTTTAAATACGTATGACCGACTGGAATTAAAAGTTATCAAGAAAAATATGTTGGATGAGATCAAAGCGTTGATACGTAAAGCCGAAAAAGCAGACGCGAAAAAAAAGGTCCCACAGATATTTGATCTTACCGTCAAAAAATACAAAGAAGCCGATGCCTTTATTTCTGAGCATCGTTATAATAAAGATGAAATGCATAAAAAAACAAATGCCTCTCTGTTCCAGGCACAACGGTTACATCAGATATTGCAACAGGCAAACACCTTGCAAACCATGACACCGGAAAAAAATGCCATATGGATAGAAGAACTTCTTTATACCATCGCAAACGAACTTTCAGCTCAAGATATGCGGAATGCGGATTTTAATACTCAGGTAAAAAACATTGTCGCTTCAATTAAAACGCTTCAGGCAGATCATCAGTTCGTGATAGACAAGAACAAAACCCTGCAAAACCAAATTAAAGATATGGAACAACAGATTGCCGTACTTGATGGTCTTTCAAAAAAAGAACGTTCACAAAAAGAACGCCTGGCAGCTGAAAAGCATTTTAACCAGTTGTTTCAAGAAGTCCAGAGTCTTTTTAAAGAAGAAGAAGCTGAAGTTTATAAACAGCAGAACAGATTGGTTATCAGGCTCAGAGGCATTCGTTTCCCTGTGGGACAAGAGGTGATTATGCCTGAAAATTATGCCCTTTTAAGCAAGGTACAACGTGCCATTCGAACCTTTGGCGAACCTGATTTAGTCATTGAAGGCCATACGGACAGCACGGGAACATCAACATCAAACGATCATTTATCCCAGCAGCGAGCCGAAGCTGTAAAAGAATATTTTTCAGCCAACAGGACGTTGCCCAGAGATAAGATCGTTGCTGTGGGCTATGGGTCTAAACGTCCTCTTGCTTCCAATGAAACATCAGAAGGCAGAGCCATTAACCGACGTATTGATGTAATTATTTCGCCTTTAGAAAAATGATTACATAAAATGCAACTTGGTATTAATGCCTGAATCAACAGATTTTCATAAGCAACATAAAGCTGCTGCAAAGGATATGACTTCCAATGGGCCACCAGTTTACCCATTATCGTTTCATTGCAAATACCTGTTGAATAAAATTTTCACGGATTTTTGGATGACAAAGCCGGCGCTCATCTTCTATGGGTATTTTTGGAAACTGATCCATAAATACTTTTGCAAAAATCCCTGTCCCTTTTCTTACAGGAGGGCTGTGGCCCTCAGGATATACCTTGACACGGATCATGCCGCTTGAGGGAGATCCTGATTTAAAAATAAATCCGCATAACTTTTCATGTACGAGCTCTTTAAGTCTTTTGTCAGCCCACGTTTTCATGCGCTCCGTGTGGTCAATTTTTGTATTTGTAGCAACCAGCCTGGGATTGCGCCAGTCACCCTCAAGTCTTAAGGTTTCTCGTGGGACCCCGAAACCGCATTCCACCTCAGGGCATACCGGAACATATTCAACATACCGGACTAATGTTTCTATAATAAATGGGTCACCACTGTGCCCTGCATTCCATCGTACATGGTTACCCAATAAACATGAGCTGATTCCTATTTTTATGGGGTTATCTTGATGTTTCATCAAACCATATACCCTTAACATCACGGCCGGAAGCTTGAAAAAACCATGTGCCGGTTCTCATCAGAGCTGATCAGTTTGCCATACCGTTTTACCGCCGATAAGCGTCCGTTGAACTTTTAAATGTTTAATATCCTCAACAGGTGTTTTAAAGATATCATCGTTTAGCACAATTAGATCTGCCAGTTTACCAGGCGTCAATGACCCTTTGATATGTTCTTCAAAGGATGCATATGCCCCCCAAAAGGTGTACATCTGTATAGCCTCTTGCAGAGAAATGCGCTCATGAGATGAAAGCAGCCGCCCGTCAGATACCTGACGGTTCATGGCAGCGCAGATTCCTGTCAAAGGATCCGGAGGCATAAAAGGCGCATCCGAACTGAAAGCCATTTTTATGTTTTTTTTCCTGTAAGAGCCAAAAGGAAACACCCATTTAAGTTGCTCTGGTGAAAGCCCCTCTATATACCTGTGGCCCAAATTATAAAGAAACGAAGGCTGGCAAACAACAATTGCCTGGCTGTGTTGTAACCGTGGCACCAAATCAGGTGGACAAATCCCACAATGTTCAAGGCGACATCGAAGGTCAGCATTCGATCTTTTATCCATTAATGATTCAATCGCTGCCATGGATGTTTCGAGCATATATATATCGCTCACATGGAAAGCCAGTTGAAAACCTGCCTTGAATGCCTTTTCAGCAACTTGGATGATGTCCTTTTCAGGAGGATGTATACACCCCGTACTTTCATCCAAAGCGATTTTAACCCCACCCAGCCGCAAATGGTGATTACCGCAGCCTGTACGTAAACCCAATTTTTGGAACTCTTCTATATAGCTGCTTCCAATAAACATGCAGTACCGAAAATCTAACACTTTATTTTCAATAAGGCTTTTCAATCTCTCCCAGTGCCCCAGGCCATTGCTCCAACCCGTATCCTGAACAGAAGTTATCCCCAGAGAGAGATACGTTTTATTGGCAAGCTTTAACCCATCTATAAGCTCGTTCTCATCTAATGGTGGTATTTTTTCTATTATTTTTTTTTCACTACCTGAAATTAAACCATCGCTGATACCTGCCTGTGCGGCAGACAGGTCGGTTTGGAAATTTTTTAGCATTTGACCGTCTTGACTGTGTTGATAAATACCAAGTTCATGCATGGCACGGGTGTTTAAAACCGAATGCTGGCCTGTGCGATGCACAAGAATCACTGGGTGTCCAGGAGCGGCTTGGTCAAGCTCATCTCTTCGGGGAGGACGTTTCTCAGCGAGCTCCGAATCATCGTAATTTGCAGCTCTTACCCACGTGCCAACAGGGGTTTGCGCAGCCTTTGCTTTGATACAGGTCTGAATTTCAAAAATATTCTTGACTTTGTCGGGCGAACAGTTAACATAAAGCAAGGTGGTCGCATATGCAACCGGATGACAGTGCGCATCATTAAATCCGGGTAAAATTGTACCATTGAAACAGTTAATCCGTTTTGTTTTTGCTCCACGAAATTGTTCCATATCATTTTGATGTCCCAAAAATAAAATTTTATCACCCTTGATTGCCACAAAACAGTTGTCAAAAATATCCGATCCAGAGGTCAACGACCGTGCATTAAACAAAATAGTGTCTGCTGGAGGTGCAAAATCTTTTCTGTCCATCAAAATATGCCTGATAAATTATTATTATAAAGACTTGATTTAGTAAATAAAAAGCGCAATAAACAGGTTATCATAAAAAATCTGTACAAAAACACCTGGTTTTTTCCTGATCCGTTATTATATTGTTGAGTACAATATGTCATTTGTCCTAAACACATGATACGTCTCGAATCAAGTAAAGGGTTATTTATCATCGTTTTAGTTAAATACCATATCATCGATGATTTCTAAAGTTAAACATCAACGCAAACCCTTTTAAGTATAAAACACTTGACCATGAAATCATTCATGTCAACATATAAAATTTTTCACAAAACCATGCATTAAAACCAACATGAAAACAGGAGGAAGATCATGATAAATCTAAAATCAGCCATAAAAACAGGATGCATTTGCAGTATTTTTATTTTGATGATTACAGGGACTGGCTATGCAGACAATCATGTGGGCACCTCTGAATCAGACAATCAAATTCAAGAATACCGAGATAAATGGGACAATATGTCTCCTGAAGAAAAAGCTGAAATGAAGGAACGGAAAAAAGAGGTCCAAGACAAGTGGGACAACATGTCAGACGAAGACAAAGCTGAAATGAAACAAAGAGCTCAAGAAAACAAAAAAAAATGGGACAATATGTCGGATGAAGAAAAAGCTGAAATGAAACAAAGAAAAAAAGAAGTCCAAGACAAGTGGAATAATATGTCTCCTGAAGAAAAAGCTGAAATGAAGGAACGGAAAAAAGAGGTCCAAGACAAGTGGGACAACATGTCGGACGAAGACAAAGCTGAAATGAAACAAAGAGCTCAAGAAAACAAAAAAAAATGGGACAACATGCCAGACGAAGACAAGGCTGAAATAAAAACAAGAAATAAAGAACGCAGAATGAAAAATCGAAACCAATAACTACCAGGAAGAAACCATGGACATTCTATACTCCTTACATTCAGATAGTTCAGATTTGATCTGACATATACCAATTTTGACAAGGTGTCTGTCAGGTTAAATCTGAACGAGTACAGTAAGTGCGTTTGAGCAGGACCAATTGACCTTCTTTGTTTCCTGCTCAGGAAGCCGCTGATTTACTCCGGTGAACCATCCAATACACAAGGGGGACAAGAATCAATGTTACAATCCCGCTTACCATTAATCCTCCAATAACAGTTATGCCCAATGCATTCCATACTTCCGATCCTTCCCCTGTGGAAAGGGCTAAAGGGGCCATACCAAATATTGTCGTGAGGCTCGTCATAAGGACGGGTCTCAGACGTGTTCTGCCGCCTGTAACAACCGCTTCGTTTAGACTCATCCCACGCTCTTTTAGTTTTTTGGTGTAGTCCACAAGAACAATCGCATTTTTTACAGCAATGCCCATGAGAATGATTAACCCTATAAAGCTCATCAGATTAAGCGGCGTGGCCGTGAAAACAAATGCCCAGATTACCCCGACGAAAGCAAAAGGAACTGAGAACATAATGATAAATGGATCAACGAAATCCTCAAATTCACCTGCCATAACCATATATACAAGGATGATTCCCAGAATCAAAAGCAAAGATAAGTCACGAAACGCTTTTCGCTGTTCCTCAACTTCTCCACCCCATTCAATGGAAATTCCGGAATGTAGGTCAAGTGATGCTATGTGTTCTCGAATATCTTGTACCACATCTCCAAGAACCCTGCCCTGAACACCAGCTAAAACCTTTGTGACTCTTGCCCTGTTCTTCCTGTCGATCTCAACAGGCCCCAAGGTTTTTTGAATAGAAGCGATGTTTCGGAGTTTTACAGTCTGGCCGGTCAAGGTTGTAATAGGAGTTTCCCCAATTTCACGTATCGTTTCCCGCTGATCCTTCTTGAGTCGCAACTCAATATCAAAATCATCACCATCCTCTCTAAATTTCGTATCATCAAATCCATAGTAATTGGTTCTCAATGAGTCAGCAACAAGCGCCACATTCAACCCCAAAGATGCTGACTTATCCCGATCAAGGCGGATCAGAACTTCAAGCCTGGGTTTTTTTCTGCTAACAGAGACATCCACTGCACCAGGTGTTGCTTCCACAATACGCTGGATTCGTACAGCAACTTCGTTCGTCATTTCAATATCATGGCCCAGAATTTCAATGCTGATAGGACGGCCTCCGCCAAAAAAAAGTTTTTGAATTGCGCTGATTGCCCGAACCGAGATTCGCTCCACTTCAGGCAACAAAGTAATTTGCGTACGGATTTTTGAAGCTATCTCGCTGGCGGAAACCTTACGATCTTCCTTCGGCACAAGACGTGCTCCAACACGCGCCAGATTCGTACCTTCATCGAATCCTATGGCGCTCAAAAGCCCTTTTTTGCTTTGTCCAGCCAAACCGTACGATGTTTCCACTTCAGGAATTTTCTGAAATATATCGAGTATATTCTCAGCCGTTTCAGCAGAAACTTCTCCGCGTGTACCTTCCGGCAGTTCAGCAACAATTTCGATCTCACCTGAATCAACTTCCGGGAGAAATTCGGTACCGACCAATGGAATAATGGCCATACTGCCAACAAATATGAAGATAATGGTTAAAAGCGCTATCTTTCGATGGTTTAGTACCCACTCCAAAAGCCTGGCATAACT
>JAGVGX010000211.1 GCA_020056865.1 Desulfobacterales bacterium | reverse complement strand
GCTGGCACCATTATTTAACCAACTGGAAGCTCCACATAAGATGGTTTATGATTCTGCTGTCGATATAGAGCAGAAAATGAATAAGTTGAATACAAATTACATGATAAATTTTCTTTACAGAATGGATTTGGCTCATAAAGATTGGGTCCAAAATGTACTTGCTGAGATTTACAATTTAGATGGCAGCAACATGGACGTTAAAAATTTGACTGTCGAAACGGATCATGAAAAATGTGATCTGGGACAATGGCTTTATGGCGGAGAGGCTGAAGAACTTGTAAAACAGTACCCTGCTTTTTCCGGTTTAATAGAAGATTTAAAACGTCCTCACCAAAGCATGCACGAAGCAGCGAGTGAAATTAACAACCGTCTTGCAATGTCGGATTTTGACGGGGCGATTGTTTTGGTAAGGAAAAAGATCAGACCATTTTCAGCCGAAACAGGTATAGCTTTGCAGAATATCAGAAATTTTGTAGCGGAATTCGATAGAGCAAAAATGGATGCCACAGATATATATACAAATGTTACTCAAAATAACATTATTCAAATACAGGACATTTTCAATCAGTTTAGAGATGTTGTTGAAAAAAATATGATTACCGAGGATGAACTTTTAAACAGCGCTGGAAGATTGAAATATATCATAACTGCAATTGGCCTTACAGCTATTGTGTTGGGCCTTTTGATTGCTTTTTTAATTGTAAGAGAACTTGTTACTTCCTTGACCGGTATTGCCAAAAATATAAATGAGGGCACTGAACAAGTAGCTAATGCTGCCGGGCAGCTTTCCTCAACGAGCCATATTCTTTCTGAAGGTGCCGGAGACCAGGCAGCGTCACTTGAAGAGACGACATCATCTCTTGAGGAAATGTCAACCATGACCAAACAAAACGCGGAACATGCAATTGAAGCTGATAATTTAATGAAGGAGGCTAACCTTATGGTGAGCCTGGCAAACGAGACGATGTCCCAGCTCAGCACGTCTATGGATGATATTTCAAAGGCAAGTCAAGAAACTCATAAAGTTGTAAAAACCATAGACGAGATTGCGTTTCAAACCAATCTTCTCGCCCTAAATGCTGCTGTTGAAGCGGCAAGAGCGGGTGATGCAGGAGCAGGCTTTGCTGTTGTTGCTGAAGAAGTAAGAAATCTCGCACTGCGTTCCGCTGATGCTGCAAAAAATACGGCTCAATTGATTGAAGGAACTGTAAATAAAGTAAAAGACGGTTCGGTATTAGTTAGAAAAACTTCCGATGCCTTTGCCGCGGTTGCGTCAGGCTCTTCAAAAGTGGGCGAGCTTGTTGAAGAGATTGCCGCAGCATCAAATGAGCAGGCGAGAGGGGTTGAACAGATTAACACAACAATGGCACAAATAGATAAAATTACACAGCAAAATGCAGCTAATGCTGAAGAGTCGGCAGCATCATCTGAAGAGTTGAGCGCACAGTCACAACAGATGAAGCATGTGGTGGATAAGCTGCTTGCCAAGGTTGGCGGGAATAAAAACAAAAATGTGAAAAAGAAACATGTATCTTTGAGTGTCAAGAAATCATTTGGAGTCAAAAAGGCAAAGACCAACGATAATCCAAAGCAGAATAAGAAAGCTCATATGCTTGTGCATAAAACAGAAAAAAGCAATTCTAAGAACATAATAACACCTTCAGATTTATTTGCCCCATTAGATGGTGATGATTTTAATGAATTTTAATTGTATTTTTGGTTATCCAATGTGTGCTCGGGCATTTTTTGTTAAGCATGTTTTTCATGGTACGCGAATTGCTTATATTGAACCTGAGTGAAATGAAGTTTTGATTCTCCTTTCCTTCATTTCAACCGCCTGAAAATCCTTGCAGGAAGCCATCTCCTGCAAGGATTTTTGGTTTTCAAGGAATACATATCATGTTGTTTGCTATAGCTTGAAGTAACCGTTTACGGTTTACAGTTATCGGTTCACAGTTTAAAAAATAAACTGATCTATTTAACATCTTAGATGTATTATGAATTTTCCAAACGTTGTCAGCAGGAAGAAGAAAATGGCCGGTTAAGGGGTTGTGGTTAAATATTAATCAGTTACTTTAAGGATAATTTCAACTCTGCGATTTTTTTGTCTGCCTGCTTCAGTTAAATTGGTTTCACGAGGTCGAAACTCACCGTATCCCATGGTTGAGATTCTTTCCGGTTTAATAGAGGTTTTAGATATTAAGAAATCGGCAACAGCGGCTGCTCTGGCCATGGACAGAAGCAAATTGGATTTATAATGCCCGTTTTTTATGGGCACGTTATCTGTATGGCCGGCAATGGTTATATCTCCATTGGTTTTATTAAGAACTGAAACAATTTTTTCTAAAACAGTAACCATTTCAGGTCTTATATCAGCACTTCCTGAGTCAAACGTGCTTTCTCCCATCAGCCTGATGGATACCTGCCCTTTACCAACGCTGACCTGAATCAGGTGCTCCATATCAGTTGTATCGTTTTTCCCATCCTTTAATGCTTCCCCTATTTCCTCTTTCATCTGGGTTGCAATAGCTTCTTCTCCTTGAAATGTTGGAATAATTTTCTGGTCAAAATCTTTGGCAATTATTTTTTGTCCCATAAGAGAGTCAAGCACCTTTTGTGTTTTCTGCACACCAAAGGCTTTTTCCATTGAACCTGCTACTTCCTTGTATTTAGCTTTATCTGTTTCAGAAAAAGAAAGTAAAAGGACAAAAAAGCATAAAAGAAGGCTCATGAGATCTCCGAAAG
>JAGVGX010000193.1 GCA_020056865.1 Desulfobacterales bacterium | reverse complement strand
CAAGCATAGGAATGACATATTTAATAGTGTCTTTAAGGGTAACCCCTTCATCTCCGTGCAGTTCATCTACACTCATTCTGATCATAATCGGATAATCTTCACCTACGGCATTTCGCATTGCAATAATCGTTTCAACGGGATATCTTACCCGGTTTTCCCAACTTCCTCCGTATTTATCACTCCTCATATTCGTAAAAGGGGACATAAATCCGCCCCAGAGAGAAACATAACCGTGAGCCGTATGAAGTTCAATACAGTCAAAACCGGCTTCCTTCGCTCTTGCAGCCGCGTCGGCCATTTCCTGTTTTATCAGGTCAAGCTCTTCAAGGGTGAACTCTTCAACCGGCAGATCCATGCCATAAACCACATCCATAAAATTTCTTTTGGGATAAGGCCCTGTAGACGCCCCTTGCAATGCGCCGCCTGCGCCGAGTTGGGCTCCGATACACATCCCGTATTTATGAACTGCATTCGTTAATCGCTTATATCCGTCAATGTATTTGTCCTCATGCAATGTAAGCGGATGTGGAAAACCCATTGGCATTGTCCCCTTAAAATTCTCATACCAGGATTTTAATGGGTTTATAGTACCGGTAAGACTAAATCCAACTTCTCCTTTGGCCCGCTGAACAAACCACTCGATTGTATTGTCATCCACTTCCCATTCAGGGCCATGTGGATTTCCCAGCATCGGGCCGAAACCAATCCTGTTTTTTAGTACCATACTTTTTATTTTAATCGGTTCTAATATTTTTCTAGTCATTTTAAATCTCCTTAAAAAGTTAAATGGTTTATAGAGGCAGCTTTTTAAAATAATATATCTTTAAATACGCTATATTGAAACAATTGTAATGGTAGTGGCTCCCGGTTCAAATCCTTCACCAATCCCTCCACCATTGTGCGCCAAACCGACCTTAGCGTCTTTTACTTGCCTCTCACCACATTCTCCCCTCACTTGCCAGAACAATTCTAAAATCTGTGCAACACCTGTCGCACCCATAGGGTGCCCTTTTCCCAGCAAACCGCCGCTTGGACTTACAACGACCTTGCCGCCATAATCGGAAAGGCCTTTATCAATGAATTCGCCGCCTTCTCCACGATTGCAAAGACCGATATCTTCATAAGCGACAATTTCCAGAGTTGTGAAATCATCATGGACTTCAACGACATCCAGATCCTGAGGCCCTATGCCGCATAAATTATATGCCTGTTTCGAAGCATCTACAAAACATTTAAAACCGCTTAGATCACCGGCCAGGCCTTTATAGGGTGATGATAATTGTGTTATAGCTTCAATCTTCACAGGTTTCGTTGTGTGTCTTCGTGCAATGTCCCCTGTGCCGATTATCATTGCAGCGGCACCATCCGAATTGGGACAGCACTGAAGTTTGGTGAGCGGATCACAAATCATTTTCGAATTTAGTACCTCCTCAAGTGTAACAGGCTTTTGGAAGTGTGCATTTGAATTCATGGCAGCATTTCTTTTATTTTTTACTGCTACTTTAGCGAATTGTTCAACGGTGGTCCCGAATGCATCCATATGGGCTCTTCCCACCATAGCCAGTAATGCAGGCCCGAATGCACCTGCAACATCCTGATTTAAATTGTTTCCGGGCGGAGGAGAGGCCATTCCTGCCATTGCCATTCCGCCGCCTGCTTGCATTAAATGGGACCAGCATTCCACACCAAATACAATAGCGGTATCGCACATACCGGAAGCGATAGATAACCAGGCATGTTTTAAAGCGCTGGAGCTGCTGGCGCAGCCGTTTTCATGATTATATGTGGGTATTCCCGATATCCCGCACAATGCAAGAACCATCTGTGCGCAACAGGGTATTGAAGCAACGGTTCCGCAAAAAGCACTCTCGATTTTTCTATGATCGATACCCGCATAATCAATCGCTTTAAGACAAGCCTCTTTACCCAATTCATGGGACGACTTTACCGGCATTTTAATTCCGTCGTACAATCCGAATTTTGTCATGCCGGCTCCAAATATATATACGTCTCTCATGCTATCTATCTCCTCTGACAGGTTGAAATGCATACCCCATAATTTTTTTTCCGGTCATCCAATTTTCCGAAAGCTGATCAATAATCAACTCCACTTCCATCCCTGATTTTACCTCTTCAGGTGCAATATTTTTTATTTGTGAAATAACCAGTAATGAATCATCCTCTTTAAATTTTAGCATCGCCACGATATTTGGCAGATGATACCCCGGAACGGATCGATGAACAATCGTATAAGAAGCTATTTTGGCTGTTTTTTCCAAATAAATTTGATTGATAACTTTGGATGAACAAATCCCGCATCTTTCTTTTTTTGGGAAAGACACATCACCGCATTGCTCACATTTACCAGCGATTAAACGAGGGGACGCCTCTGAAGTTTCCGGCAGTTTCAGTATATTTTCTCTGACCCACATTTCATTTTCTTTTAGTTGTATTCTTGTTTGTTCCATACGCTTAATCCTCCTTTAAAGGATGACGTTTCATCCCCGCTATACCCGCCATAAATGGCGGGGTTTTTACGCCATATTTTTCCATAAAGTTAATCATAATATTATAAAGTTTATCAGGCTCTTCCTGAGATATCCAGTGCCCGCAATTTGGTATTATATGCACATCAGGCGGTTGATTGCAGTATTTTTCAAGATGCTCGGTAAGGGGTTTTGACAAAAACCAATCATTGTCGCCCCATACAACACATACCGGACATCTTATTTTTTTGCCTTTTAAAAACCATAGAGTTTTTAATATCCCTTGCATTAATTTACGATAATAATTCACACCGGCGCGAATAGAAACCACATTTTTCCATGCATCCCTGTATACATCCATCTCTTCATCAGTACATGCTCCTTTTCTTACAGAACTTAAGTTGAAAAGTATGGATAACAACTTGCCACGCCTCATAGACATTAAACGCTCAGGGATAAATGGAATTTGAAAAAAAAGAACATACTGGCTTAATATAAACTGTTTGGGACTGGTAAGCATAACCTTAAAATACCTTGAGATATGCGGGGCGGCGATTGCAATATATGCTTCGACTTTATCGGGATAAACGGTCGCTGTGTGCCAGCCGATCACACCACCCCAGTCATGCCCTGCCAATATTGCTTTCCCGCCTGCCTTATCTATTAATTCAGCAACATCATTAGAGAGTGTATTAAGATCATAGCCTTCTTTTGTTATCTCGCTTTGTCCGTATCCTCTTAAATCAGGAACAATCACACGAAATTTTTCTGCAAGGCGCGGAATAAGTTTTCTCCATGAATACCAGAGTTCAGGGAAACCATGAAGCAGTATAAGCGGCCGACCTTCTCCTGCTGTAACAACATGCATTTTTATGTCCCCAATATCCCAAAATTCATGATTAAATTTTATCTCCTGAGACATTTTTGACTCCTTATTTTCATTTTTTTCACCATTAAAAATATGCAAAAACCTAACCGGACAACTTGGTTAAATGGTTTTGGGCAATATATCTGGTAGCGTCTGACAAGGGAGGCATATCTGCGCTCCGTTTGTCTAAACACATTGGCGTATCCTGGCCGACGGCTCGCAAGATGTTGAGAAAAATCCGTACCGCCATGACTGACAGGGATCGTGTATATAAACTTCATCAGTTTATAGAATTTGATGACGCATATGTGGGTGGAAAAAAAACTGGAAAATAAGGTAGCGGCGCTGCGCGAAAAAAGCCGACACTGGTTGCCGTTGAAACACGAGGAACTAAAGCCGGATATATGGCTGCTGAGGCCGTAAGTACTATATCGAAAGAAACGGTTAGCCAATTTATTGAAAGACATTTGGAAGAAGGTTAAACAGTTAAAACCGATGCTTTTCCTGATCTTAACGTGATCAGTGAAAAGCATAATCATAAAAAAAAAGTAACTCTTTAAAAAGAAGCTGGGAAATGGTTGCCTATGGTTCATATTGTAATCGGAAATCTGAAACAATTTTTGAACGGCACGTTTCATGGAGTTTCATCTCAATATCTTCAGAAATACCTGAATGAATTTAGCTATCGATTTAACCGGCGCTTTTGAGAACCTGAACTTCCCTTGCGCCTGTTAAATGCTTGCTTGTCTCATCAGCCCGTAAAATCGGCTGTAAATTGTTATGAGCCACAAATTAGAATAAAATTCATCAATACAAAATTTCTTCTTTTAATATTTTATCTATGCTCCAATCAAATAACAGTTCTGTATCATTGCCTTTTTTAATGAAGACAGCGTTGCTGTCATCTACTGTTCCGATGATATTCGCGCATAGCCCACACTTTTTTATTCGTTTTGCAACATCCTCAACATTATTTTTTTTTACCCCAAATATAAATCCAAAACTTAAAAAAGATCGAAACCAGTCAATACGATCCACTCCCGGTGGCGAATCAATTTTTTCAAGATCAAGAACCGAACCCTTTCCGGAAGATTCCAGTAATATTGAGACTGTCCCTAAAATTCCAGCACTTGAAATATCTTTGCCGGCTGTAAAACAACCCTTTTCTGAAAGGCTGCCAATTACATTATAATTGCTTCTAACCTTTCGTTGCGATTTGTCAAAAGTTGAATTCCAGCTGAATTTCCATGCCGGCGACTGCTCCCCTATTAAATCCGAAATCAGGATAAGACGGTCTTCCTTTTTTAAGGTCGTGCTTTTAATAGGATTTTTTGCTTTTCCGATGATCGTTACCGATACACTGTTTTTTGTGCCAATTGGGAGTAAATGGCCCCCATTTATCTTCAAACCGAATAGTGATGCTGCGTCAGCCATTCCTTTTACTATTGCGCCAATATCATTTTTATTCTCAGCTCCGACGGCATTTAAAATTACAAGGGGTCTGCCTCCCATTGCATAAATATCATTGACAGATGCGACGATAGCGGCGCGGCCCGCATTATAGGGTGCTTTACTGCACAGTTCCTGCTGTATTGCATCACATGCAGCCACACAATACTCATCGCCTGCTTTAAATACAACACCATCCTCATCTAAATTTATATTCATTCCCGAATTTTTAATGCTGTCATTAATCATTCTAATCTGTCTCTTGTATGATATCCCTTCAAAACCCCGAATTTTTTCTGCTATCTTCCTGATATTCATATTAATAACCATAATTTTTATTATATATGCAGTCCCAGTAGTGGCCGGTTAAAAACTAGACAACCACAGACTATAAGTCGGTGGGCTTAAATTACTAATAAATCCGGTTTTCTTTATACATAAATTGTTTATAAATAGCCTCGTGTTTTAGATAAGTTACCTGTTTGACCATGTCTAAAGACTTATTGCCGTATTAGTAAGTGCTGAAAGCACGGATACGGGTCTTAGACCAGTTGTTAGTCTCATCTTGAAAGCGAATTAAAAATAGTGGCATTATAAACGGTAAATAAATATTTGCCGAGTCCCTTACCCAAAGGGGTACATTTTAACTTTACCATCGACACCGGCCGTTACGTTTCCAAAAACAGCATGATACTTGCAATAATTCGTAATAATTGATTGGTTCCCTCATATATCTGAGTTACTTTCGCATCACGCATATACTTTTCAACCGGATTCTCTTTCATATACCCTGCCCCGCCGTAAACCTGAACAGCATCTGTTGTCACTTTCATCGCGGTATCACTTGCAAAAACCTTGGCAAGAGCCGAGAGTCTTGAATCAGGGCTCGCCTGCGTATCATTTGTCCACAAGGCCCGCCATGTCATTGCCCTTGCTGCCTCTATCATCATTGACATATCGGATATCATCATTCCGATTGCCTGAAACTGAAGAATCGGTTTACCGCCAATAAATCGTGATTTTGCATAATTAAGAGAAGCTTCATATGCCGCCCTTGAAAGCCCCAGCGCCAGTGCTGCAACCCATGGATCCGAGTAGCCCAAAACTCCCATCATTTCACCGACACCATTACCCTCAATACCTGAAATGAGATTTTCTTTGGCAATTTTAACCCCGTTAAAACTGAGGGCAGCATTACTCATGTTTCTGTGGCCCATGAGGTTTTCGAATCTTTCAACTTTAAATCCCGGTGTGTCTGTCGGTACGATAAAGTGACTTGGGCCTTCGGGTGTATCCGCAAGTACGATACAAATTTTGGAAATACTCCCGCCGGTAATAAAACATTTTTCGCCATCAATTCTGTAAGAGCTGCCTTCCAGTGTCGCTTTGGTTTTCAGGTTTACGCTAAACTGGCCGGTTGCCCACATTTTTTCAGTATCCATTCCAATTCCGTGGGGTTCGGTAACGGCCCAAGAGGCGATAAAAAGTCCGCCATCATCTTCTACCGCCATCCTGAGCCATTTTTCTTTCTGGTCGTTGGTACCGCCGATGAGCAGAGGGAGCCATGCAATATTACTAATACCGAAATTCCCGGCAAAACCCGCATCAGCCGCGGCGAGTTCTTCAAAAACGATACCTATGGTCCTGTTGTCAAAGCCAACGCCGCCATATTCCTCAGGGATCACCATCAAATGCAAATCCAGTTCGGCACCTTTATTCATCAGTTCAACAATTTGTGGATATACTAAAGCCGGATCCGGAATCTGATCGAGTTCAAACGCAATGGGTATAATTTCTTTTCTGCAAAACTCCCTCACAGATTTTTGAACGGCTATTTGTTCCCTGGTGAGACTGAAATCTATCATGATCATTTCCCCCATTTAAAATAATTGTTTACAAAATCATGAATGAAT
>JAGVGX010000177.1 GCA_020056865.1 Desulfobacterales bacterium | reverse complement strand
TTAACACCAGGATTAAGGATATTACGGATAAAATTAATTTGGCACCCGGTACTTTCTATTTGTACTTTAAAGATAAAACAAGTATCTTTTCGTGTATCGTTGATAAATACATAGAAAAAATTAAAGAAATATTTACTAAAGAAAATCCTGAATTAAGCAGTGACTTGAATGCTTTTAAAAAACAGCTGGAAAGACTGGGTGACCAATTATTTGAGCTGTTTATAGAAGATAAACGAATATTCCAAATTATTTTTTTTGAAGCACCTCGTTCAAATGAAGATATTAATAAAAAAATGAAAGAAATTGTTAACTTTTCAAACTGCTTTACTGAAAAATATCTGATAAACGGTATTAACAAGGGCTTCTTAAAAGGTTATATAGACACTGTTACGACTGCACAAGCGGTAAACGGCATGATTGTTACAGCTCTCAGCTATATGACAGAGCATGATTCTCCCCTTGAGCTAAAGCAAAAGTGGATAAATACAATTTCCATACTATTAATCGGTGGGCTGACATAAAGAATTTTTAATTAAATAGATACTGTATACTTCGCACGGTCACCAGTTGCGTTTTTAGAATCCCTAACAAGGTTGATTTTTGTTCGTTTGAGGCATTGAAAAAGCTCAGTTCTTTACCGTGCGCAGTATAACGATTGTAAAAGTGTATAATGATGCTTTTAAGCAATAACTGTAAAAGGACAAATCTAAAGGAGGGTTTATGGGAGGCAAAATATTTTCAGGTATTGAGAGTTTATCCGGCTCAAACAACATTTCCTCTGAATCAACCATGCTGGAATTGTATGCAAAGGATTTAAGTTTTACTTCTGGAAGAAAGCCGGCCGCAGTGGTATGGCCAGCAAAAAAAGAAGCTATACAGGGAATTGTTAAATGGGCAAACGAGAAAAAAATTCCACTGGTTCCTGTAAGTTCAGGGGGGCCGCATTTTCGAGGAGATACTGTTCCTCAGATAGGTGGAGGCCTGATAGTTGATCTTAGTAAACTTGACAACATAATAAGGATCAATAAACGAAACAGAGTCATGATTATTGAGCCGGGTGTAACGTATGAGAAAATCCAACCCGAATTAAAAAAACACGGATTAAGGCTTATTACGCCTTTAAAGCCCAAAAAAAATAAATCGGTTCTGGGCAGTGTACTGGAACGTGAACCCGGCATTGCGCCGCGTTATCAATGGGATGTGTCAGATCCTTTATGTTGTATGGAGGTTGTTTTCGGAACAGGTGATTCCTTTAGAACAGGTGAAGCCGCAGGCCCTGGAGGCATGGAAGCCCAATGGAAAATCAACGGTGCGCAAAAATTTCCAAACGGCCCTCATCAATTGGATTACCATAGGCTGATTCAGGGTTCACAAGGAAGTTTAGGGATCGCAACATGGGCTTCAGTAAAATGTGAGCTTCTGCCGACAATATCGGTTTTACATTTTATTCCGGTTGACGATATCAGGCAATTGGCAAATTACACTGCGGATGTGATGGGCAGATACCTAGGGGAAGAGTATTTTATTCTAAATGCAATAAGCGCGGCAACCCTTATTGGCAATACAAAAGAAGAAATACAATCCTTAAGACAAAGCCTTCCCAAGTTTACTGCCATCCATATAATTAACGGAATGGAAAGACATCCTGAAGAACGTGTAGAATATCAGATAAAGGATATGCATGATATCGCCCAGAAATTCGGTTTAAATCCTGTTAAACGAGTGAACGGATGCGGTAGCGGTAAAATGATGAAGATATTGAACACACCGTCAGGCGATGTTTACTGGAAACATGTATACAAGGGAGGGTGCCAGGACATCTTCTTTATTTCCAAACTGGATCATGCGGCAAAGTATATCGACATCATGAACACTGAAGCTAAAAACGTTGGTTACCCGACAAACGATATCGGCATATATATCCAGCCGATGGTACAAGGTACGTCGTGTCATGTTGAGTTTCAGCTTCCTTATGATCCCTCCGACAAAGCGGAGGCGGAGAAAGTTAAAGGACTGATGGATATCACTGTGAAGGAGCTTGTTAAAGCTGGGGCATTTTTTTCAAGGCCCTATCCGGGATGGGCATATGAAGTTTATAGAAACAGAGGGGATATTGTAGGTCCACTTAAAAAAGTAAAAACTGTTTTTGATCCAAACAATATTATGAACCCTGGAAAGTTATGTTTCTAAAATAATATAAGGTAAAGGAGGCTATATGTCATTAGTAGATTATAAGAAAGATATGATGCGTTGTGTCAGATGCTCTACCTGCAAATTTATACCATTAAGTTCTCTGTTTAAAAGCCATCGTTTTTCATATGGCTGCCCGGCTTCAACGCAAAAGCATTTTCATTCCTATTCCGGATCCGGTAAGATCATAACTGCTTTATCGCTTCTTGACAAACGTGTGGATTATTCGCCCGAACTGTTAGATATCGTATATAGATGTTCACTATGCGGTATGTGTGATGTGTCATGCAGAATGGGAACCGATCTAGAAGTTTATGAAATTCTTCATGAACTAAGAAAAAAATGTGTCGAAGACGGTTATGGTCCGATGCCAGCCCACAAGCCGGTTATTGAAAGTTTAAAGAATTATGATAACGTCTGGATGCAGCCGAGAAATCGTAGAGGGATGTGGGCCAAAAATCTTAAAATAAAAGATTTAAGTAAAGAAAAAGCAGAAATATTATATTTTGCAGGATGCTCTTATTCCTATTCGGCGGAATTAAGGCATGTACCACAAAAAACAGCGGAACTGTTTCAAAAAGCCGGTATTGATTTTGGTATTCTCGGAAGTAAGGAGCTCTGCTGCGGAAGTCCGGTCTATATGATAGGTGAACAAAAACTGTATGAAGAATATGCAAAGAAAAATATTGAGATGATAAATAATCTTGGTGTTAAAAAAGTCATTATGTCTTGTGCCGGATGTTTTGGCGTTTTTAACTCCAAATACCCTTTGCTTGAAGAAGAGATGAATTTTGAGGTTGTTTTTGCTGAAGATTATTTGAAACAACTGGTTGATGAAGGCAAACTGAAACTTAAAAATAAAGTGCCTATGCACGTTACCTTTCATGATCCGTGTCATTCCGGCAGGCTCTCAGAAACAAGAACGCCATCCCATGGAATTGAAACGACATATCACGGCACGCTTCCTGTAAAAGATAATGGAGATAAAGTATTGGGTTTTTCTGGAAGATACGATGCACCAAGAGATTTAATTAAGAGTATTCCGGGTGTTAAACTTGTAGAAATGGAAAGAATTCGTGAATACAGCTGGTGTTGCGGTTCGGGAGGCGGGGCAAAATCCGCGTTTCCCGATTTTGCTTTGGCAACTGCAAATGAAAGAATAGAGGAAGCGCTTGCAACCGGAGCAGAGGCTATCGTGACCAATTGCCCTTGGTGCGAAAAAAATCTTTTGGATGCAATTAACGAAGGTCAGGCGGACATTAAACTGTTTGATACAGTTGAACTTCTTTACGAGTCTGCAAAATAAATTTTTCAGCTAAGGAGATATCAAAATGGCATTATCAAAAGAAATTTATCAGGTTTTCGAAGATATTGTAGGCAAAAATAATATTACTGACTCTGACGTAATTCTGGATGCTTACACCTTCAACTGGCTGGTTGAGTTTATGCCTGATTGTACGCCGGGCAAATATTTGAATAACCGACCCCTTGCAGTTGTTTTACCGGGAAGTACGGAAGAGGTTCAAAGTATAGTAAAGGCCTGCAATCGGTTTGGTATTAAATATAAACCTTCCAGCACGGCATATGGCGCTCATGCATTTTCTTTACAGGAAGATGTGATTCATCTGGACATGAAAAGGATGAACAAAATACTAGAGATAGACGAGAAAAATCGAGTTGCGGTTGTCGAACCCTATGTGCCCTGGGCTCAACTGACTTCGGAAATAATGAAAAAAGGTCTTTTCGGCACCCCGCATCAAGCTGGCTCACAAGCATCGGCTTTGGCGAACGTTACCTCGGCATGGGGTATGAATGTTATGGGGAACCATGGAGGACATAACGCCAGGAATTGTTTGGGTGTTGAATGGGTCTTGCCTGATGGTGAAATTATAAGAGTTGGAGCTACAGACGGCTGGTATTCAGGAGACGGCCCCGGACCCAGCTTGAGAGGCATAATGCGGGGTCACGTGGGTGCTCTTGGGTGTTTTGGAGTTTTTACGAAATGTGCCATAAAACTCCATAAGTGGCCAGGGCCTCCCAATATACCGACAGAAGCAGGGGGCACCTTTGTTGCATACAAGATAAAGGAAAAACTCGAAAGAGCCAAAATATTTATGTGCGACACGCCAGATTATGAGAAACTGGCTGATTTAATGTATGCCCTGGGTGATGCGGAGATTTGCTATTCGATCATCCGTGTCGGAGGACCTGATCATCTTTTTGCAATACTTGCAGGTGCAATATCAAACAAAACCTATGTCGACTGGTGTGAAGCCGGACTTGTAAAAGCGGCTGCAGACGAATTTAAGCATCCTCTTGTTGTCTTACTTTATGCAAATTCTGACCGGGAATTCGAATTTCAAGAAAAATTATTTCATGAAATTGTTGAAGAGACTGGTGCCACCATACCTGAAGCAATGAACATTTCACCTTTCAAGGAACTTCTTGAAGAAGAATTCCCTGTTTTTCTCATAGGTAATGATACGCATTGGGCACATCATGGCGGTGGTTTTGTCATTAGTGCCGGATATATGGGAACTGTGGATTCAGTTGTTAAACATATGGGAGAACCGACAGAGGAACTCAAGAATAAATACGTGAAAAGAGGCGGCATTCTGGCTGACGGTTCCGATTCAACATACACCAATGCATTTGACAATAACTCCTTTATATATCAGGAGCTGGAATTTCACTACGACGCCGCTGATCCAAACTCGGTTAAGGAATCAATGGCATGTGTTGCAGAAGAAAGAGACAACAGGCGTGAAGAAAAAGAAGGATGGGAATGTCAGGATATTGCCCTTTGTATTGGAGACGGTACAATGTCACTGCAAGCCCGTATGAAAGAGCTTGGTCCTCTGTATGGTAATTTTCATATTTGGCAGGAAAAAGTCAGAAGGCTATTTGATCCCAATGATGTTGTGGATAGAAGCGTGTATGGAATAGGGGTTGATGCCAGAGACTTAAAGTTGGGATAGACTGAGTTGTATATACCGTAATATATTAATTTTTTAAAGGAGAAATTTTATGTCAGAAAAATTATTATTTCCTAGTAAAGAATGGATGGATAAACTTGTTGATCTTTTGAAAGGGAATGCCGATTACAAAAAGGCTGCCGGTAATTGGGAAGGGTCACTTGCGCTGGTTATTGAAGCAGAAGAAGGGAAGCTTGATAAAAAACTCATCTTTTATGCAGACCCTTATCATGGTGAAATTCGTGCCCATGCGATTATAAACAATATAGAAGAAAAGAATCCTGATTTCGTTATTAACGGACCTTATTCGGTCTGGAAAGAAATTCAGAAAGGCAATATGGATACCATGCAAGCAATTATGAAGGGTAAAGTAAAGGTAAAAGGAAATATGGCAGCCCTCCTCAAACAGGTCAAGGCAACGCAGGTTATGATGAAATTATTAGAAGAAATACCAACGAAATATGTGGATGAAGAAAAATAATTTTGTTGCCATTCAATGGGTGGTTAAATGTATCATTTAACCACCCCAATTAAAATATAACGGGGCTTTGCATTTGACTCCGTAAATAAATATAACCATAAGATAATATTTTTTATATTCATGACATATATTATCTTTCTGCATTCTATATATCATAATATAAATTAAATGAGGTAAAATTTATAACGCATCCTAAGGAGGCTATTCGAAATAAACTGTACAAAATTGTGAGATGTAACATGTTTAAATTATTTCGAATCGCCTCCTAAGTGTGAAATAGTTTAAATGCGTATGAAATTTATATTTTATTATTAGAATACGAATAGAGGAGGAATCCAGAGTGACCACCCTTGACCAGAAACTATCAATAATTGTCGGAAGCGAATTTGTGGACAGCAATTCTGATGCGATATCATCTTGTTTTTACGATCCGCCAAATGATGTCGATTTACGGCTCGTTTGTCCCGATTCTGTTGGTGCATTGCAAAAAATAATGAAGTTAGCCAATGATGACCATCTTTCGTTGTATACATCCTATGACAGGAAAATTTCATCATCGGCGATTGTAAAAAAGAGAGGAATCATACTTGACTTCAAACGGATGGATAAAATTGAGAGAATTGATACAAAAAATCTTATCGTTCATGCCCAGCGCGGAGTCACTTTTGAGCAATTAATTCCAGAATTGAAGAGATTGGGAACAAAACTGAATGTACCTGCTGCTGCAACTTCGAAAAGTGTTGTTGAACAATATATCAATCGTGTAATAACAATGCGGGCGGCCCGATATCCTGAAGTTCACGTAACAAACATGAAAGTTGTTTTGCCAAACGGGTCCGTTCATCTAACCGGATCTCATGCCCTTTCGGAAGAGAGTTCGGATCATAAAGCAGATGGAGGGCCCGATTTATCTAAGTGGTACCTTGCTGCAGAAGACATATTCGGCATTGTTACTCGTGCCTCCATATGGCTTTACCCGTATTGGGATACGCATAAAGTTTTGGCATTTGGATGCGACAGCCGTGAAGACGCCACGTCGTTTATTAAAGATATACCAAGGCGCGATCTATGCTTGATGGGAATGGCATTAGATCGGAAGAGCG
>JAGVGX010000214.1 GCA_020056865.1 Desulfobacterales bacterium | reverse complement strand
CGGCTGGCTTTCTTTCTGGTTTGATGATGAAAAGCGTCTGCAAGCCGCCAAAGTATTGCAACATGCTCGCATCAACTATTTACGACAAGTCTGGAGCAAAGACCGTGATCTGAAGCTGGCGGGTTTTGATGCCGGTGATCCCGACATTTCACACGCCCTGGATGCCAATGATGCCCAAATCGCCACGGCATCAAATACCACCTATCTGCTTACCACTGAAGCCCAACTGACCAAACAACTCTATAAAATCGCGGCTCGAAATACCAACATTTCCGGTTTTATCCGTGAACATGAAGCCACGGACAAAGCCAACGATTTTCTCAACCATGGCAACTATCTCGCCTATGGCCTTGCCGCCTCCACGCTTTGGGTTTTGGGTATACCCCACGGTTTTGCCGTCATGCACGGCAAAACCCGCCGGGGTGCGCTGGTGTTTGACGTCGCCGACCTGGTAAAAGATGCTATCGTCTTGCCATGGTCATTCATCTGTGCCAAAGAAAACGCAACCGATCAGGAATTTCGCCAGCAATGCCTGCAAGCATTTATCGATAACAAAGCCTTGGATACAATGTTTGATCAGGTTAAAGAAATTGCTCTGCAGGGCAAAAAACAGAATATGGAGGACACCCCAATATGATGGTGACCCTCATATCCCAGTGTGAAAAAAATGCCCTCAAAAAAACCCGCCGGGTGCTCGATGCCTTTGCTAATCGTATCGGCGACAATACCTGGCAAACCGTCATTACGGAAGAAGGCCTTAATACCGTCAAAAAAATGCTGCGAGAAACCGCCAGCAAAAGCACAGCAGTTTCCTGCCACTGGATCAGAAGCCGCTCCAGAAGCCAGTTTTTATGGGTGGTGGGGAATAAAAGCAAGTTTGATGAACAGGGCGTGGTGCCGGTGAATTATACCAGCAATCAAATTATGATTGGAGATATTGAAATTATGGCAGATCAAATTCTTGCCAACACAAAAGGTCAACGGTTGGATCAGCATTTGTTTGCAGTTGGCTATCTTGCTTATAAGATCCTAAAACGATTGGTCCCTCAAGATAACAATCTGGCACTATTCGTATTTATAGCGGGCTGCTGGCATGATCTCGGCAAAATTGATCTGGATTTCCAGGATTGGTTGAGTAAGCAGCTAAAGAATAAAAAAATTGAAGATGTACCAGATGACGGGCAGCACATAGATAAGGGCAAGTTTTCCTGGCAAAATCATCCTCGGCATAATGAAATCTCATTGCTTCTGTTCCACCTATTGTTTGAGTCTCAAGGCATCAATCCTGATTCATACGAAAGGATTAAACATGCTATCTATTGGCACCATGCCAAACCAATTCGGGACACAAAGAATGAAATTAAAGGAATGGTTGGTATATTTAGCAAATTTGGAGGGTTGGATAAGAAATACCCTCATGTTACATCATCCGTTATCACTACCCTCAAATCAATTAAAGGGATGATGGATGAATACTTTGAGGATACTGCAATTGAGTTTGATTCGCTGAATATTCCAAAGTTTGATGCCATTGAAGATCGGCTGGAAACAAAAGAACTTCCAACCTACAAACACTATTCAGGCAAAGAGTCTATTGATAAGTACCGGAATAACATTCAACGCAATGCCTTAAATAACCTCGCGCGTTCAGCACTTGTTACAGCAGACAGATTGGTTTCAAAAGCTCTTACCGGTGATGCGCTGAATGAACATATTAATAATCATACATTAGATGAGATTTTTGATAAAGCGTTTCAGAAAGATCGAGGACTGAAGCAGTACATTCAGCAATGTCTGGATGGATTTAACCAAAACAACCCGGATGTCGAACGTAACAGACAACAGGCAATTGCTGCAAAAGATCTGTCGGACGAGGAGGTCATCATTGGCGTTTTAAAAGGACCCGCGGGGTGCGGCAAGACTAAAATTGCTCTGGAATGGGCGTTAAATACCGAAGCCAAAAAGATATTCTGGGTTTGTCCGCGGGTTCAGGTTTGTCAAGGTCTGTTTTATGATCTAACCTCTAAAGAATACCTTCCCAATGCAAAGGTTGAGATTTGTACAGGCGAGATCAAGCAAACACTGGATTCTGGAAAAACAGATAATACGCCAGAGGGCAGTGAATTTTCAGGTGATATTGTCATCACCACAATTGATCAAATCGTCAATTCCATTACCAACCATCGCAACGTCACCACATTGATGGCTTTTATGAACGCCCATGTGGTTTTTGATGAATATCATGAATATATCAATATGCCGGCATTCAACCTGTTATTTGCGGAATTGGTGGAGTGTAAAAAATACCAGCAAGAAGACGATAAAACATTGCCGAATACGCTGTTGGTATCAGCAACACCAAATCCATTATTTGTCTCGAAGTTTTTGCAAATTCCTGAAAGAGATATGGTCGGAATCGATAGCTTTAACAACAGCCAGTATCAAATAGAATTTATTGAATACGACGAAAAAAACGAAGATACCGGCAATCCCCTTTTCCAACAGCAGCCAGCCAATACCTTTGTTATCAGTAATACCGCGATTACCGCCCAAAAAAGTTTTATTGATAATCAGGATAAAGAAAACGCCATATTGCTCCATTCAAAATTTAAAAAATCAGACCGGGAAGATTTATTTATAAAAGCCTTTAATGCCTTTAAGGAAAATGGCAGCAGAGACTACGATATTTTACGCAGTGGCCCTATTGTACAAGCAGCTCTCAACATAACCTGTGATAAAATGGTCAGCGAGATGACCCATGCTGAAAACTTTTTGCAGAGGTTGGGTAGATTGGATCGTTTTGGTAAAAACAAGCAGGTGAATCAGTATGTGATTGCGATAACCGATGATGTTAAAAATGGGAAATCAAAGGGTAATAGTTCACGCTTCTTAAATTCTTTGAGAAGTCTCCAAAGCACTAAAACCTGGTTTGATTTTTTGCAAAATGAGTTGTCAACTGATAAGATGGTCAATATTAACCAGATATATGGCCTTTATGACCGTTTTTATAAGGATAGCAATTGTTGCCAGTTGATTGAACAGGATTTAGTGGCTGCATTAAAATATAGTGT
>JAGVGX010000168.1 GCA_020056865.1 Desulfobacterales bacterium | reverse complement strand
TCACAGGGTTCCCTGTTAAGCTTTAAATAAGCACCTGAACGTTTATGTTAAATGTATTGTCAATAAATAATCAATAAATGTCAAGAAAAAAATAATCTATTTGTAGAGAACAAATAAAAACAGTTTAAAATCACAGAACAAAAAAACCACCAAAGCATACAGGACTTAACCTGTGCGTGCCTTCGTGGCTTTGATTTAGACATTCCATGTGGTTGTAACGTGTAAAAAGACTTCTTGTCTTTATAATTATTAACGATATATTATTAATTTGTATATGTCAAGAACATTTGATATTATAAAAATACACTCGGAAATAAAAAATCCTTCTAATACTTAAAACTGAAAAGCACTTTCATAATTACCATGAAATATAGACATCTCTTTATCGTTGCAACGGTTATTTTTGGATTATTCGCATTTAACACCTCTGATACTGCTGCCAAAATCATTACCGACCAGCTTGGAAGATCCCTTCTGATCCCGGATAATCTGCAACGGATCGTATCGCTCGCGCCGAGTATTACGGAAATTGTTTTTGCTCTGGGGCAACAAGATCGTCTCAAAGGCGTAGCCACGTATAGCGATTTTCCTGATGAGGCGGCAAAACTTCCTAAAGTAGGTTCATATATTCATCTCGATCTGGAAAGGATTGTGGCCTTAAAACCGGACATGTGTATTGCCATCAAAGATGGAAATCCAAAGGCTGTGGTCAAACAACTGGAGTCGTTAAAAATACCTGTCTATGCCGTGAATCCAAGAAACTTAGATGCGTTGATGCAAACGATTCTTGAAATCGGCAACCTGTTAAATGCCTGCGACAATGCAAACACACTGGTTCAGGATATGCGCTGTCGAATACAGCAGGTAAAATCTCAGGTGGCACAAACCACATGCAAACCCGGAGTTTTCTTCCAGATTGGAATCTCACCGATCGTATCCGTAGGCACAAACACCATTACCCACGAACTCATCGAAATTTCAGGAGGAAAAAATCTTGCCGAAGGTCCGGTCACCTACCCCCGTTTTAGCTGGGAACAGGTGCTGTCCCTTGCTCCTGAAATTTTTATTATCTCATCCATGTCAAAAGGCGGAGCTTTTGATAGTGTCAAAGCTCAGTGGAACCGCTGGACTGACTTGCCTGCCGTTAGAAACCATCGTATATACCTCGTCGACTCCAATCTCTTTGACCGACCAACCCCACGCATCGTAGACGCTCTGGAACTGCTGCTGAAACTCATACACCCCGAATTGCTTGAGGATAGAAATTGAACACAACGCAGCCTTCCCTTTTGAAACGTCTTCTATTGATTTCTGTTCTGCTACTACTTCTGCTTGTTGTGGCTATGTCGCTGGGCATTTCCATGGGGCCCACCGGAAATGGAATCCATGCGGTTATTCAATCGCTGTTCAGAATACCACCGGAAGCAAAAAATGCGGATCCCATGATAACTGTCATCATCTGGCAGATCCGGCTTCCCCGTGCGCTGCTGTCCGCTCTCGTGGGGGCCACCCTTTCTCTCGGAGGGCTTGTTTTCCAGGCGCTGCTCCGGAATCCTCTTGCTGAACCATACATCTTGGGTATTTCAGGAGGCTCTGCAATAGGAGCAATAATCGGCATCCTCATGGGGCTTTCAGGTTTTCCTGGCGTTAGCATAACAGCCTTTGCAGGGAGCATGGCAACCCTTGTGTTTATTCTTGTCATGTCGTCCGGCCAGACGATTTTAAAAAAAGATTCTTTGCTTCTCTCAGGAGTCATGTTAAACGCGTTCTGCTCGGCAGTAATTATGTTTCTTATTTCTCTAACACAGGACTCCCGACTTCATAACATCATGTTCTGGCTTATGGGAAATCTTTCCATAACCGATATCCGCCAGGTCGGAATCTTATCTATGATTCTTGTTCCATGTTTTGTAATTATTTTCCTGTATTCCAATTCAATGAACCTGCTCCTTCTCGGAAAAGAACTCGCCATTACCATGGGTGTAAGCGTAAAGACCGTGACCCTAACCCTTCTTGTTGTTACTTCTTTTATGGTAAGCATAACGGTCAGTCAGTGTGGCCTGTTAGGATTTGTCGGTCTGGTTATTCCACATCTTTTTAGACTTTTTTTAGGCTCAGACCACCGGATTCTTGTTCCCGCATGTATCCTGGGCGGAGGCGCTTACATGGTTTTCTGTGATCTGCTGGCACGCATCCTTCCAGGACAGGGTGAAATACCAACAGGCGTAATTACAGCTTTAATAGGCGCGCCATTGTTTATCATTCTTCTGAAAAGATCCAAGCGATGAATCAAGCACTGAATATAAAACATCTAAGCCATTCTTACGGAATGATACCCGTTTTGAAACATATTTCCTTTACCGTGAAAAAAAGCGATTTTTTCATCATTATTGGGCCAAACGGCTCCGGGAAAACCACGCTGATGAAAATAATTGCAGGTATCCTAAAGCCACAAAAGAAAAAACTGGAAATCCTTGGTCATCCAGTCGAAACCTATTCCAGAAAAGCGCTTGCAAAAATAATTGCTTTTGTCCCCCAGATGACTGCAACAGATTTTCCTTTTACAGTAACCGAGCTGGTCGCCATGGGACGATCACCGTATCTCGGCATACTGGGCATGGAACAGGAAAAGGACATAGAAATTGCAAGGCAGGCCATCGCCTTCACAGACATTGAACACCTCGCACATCGCAAATGCGACGAGTTAAGCGGCGGAGAACGGCAAAGAGCATTTATATCCAGGGCCATTTGTCAGCAGCCGCAGATTATTCTATTGGACGAACCAACAGCTTCTCTTGATCTTGCCCATCAGGTAAAAATTATGGATTTGATGGAAAAACTTAAACAAGAAAAAGGCGTCACCATTATCATGGTATCTCATGACGTCAATCTTGCCGCCATGTATGCGGATCGGTTGCTCCTACTCAAAAACGGCCAAATCGCGAGTCTGGGTACTCCTGAAGAAGTACTCACTTTCCAAACGCTGGAAAAAGTTTACGGCTGCAAGCTTCTTGTTGATGAAAGCCCTATCGGAAAGGCTCCACGAGTTACCCTTGTGCCCCAAAAATTCATAAATCCAGATATGCAATCTAAGTAATCATTTTTTTTTGTTTTTAAAATATATCACCACACCCATAAGGCCAAATATATAGCCGATTCCGCCTATCACTTCAGTCACGGAAACCCGATGCTCCTGGGATTTGGCAATAAGCTTAACAAGCGGCTTTAACTTTTCGTCAAGTGTGTTCTCTACTACCGATTTAATCTGTTCCAAATCAACCTGAGCAATTTCGGCATGTTCTGCTTCCATCTGTTTTACAATGCCTTCCTCTGGCGCTTTCTGTTTAACCTGCAAAGAGTCATATCCCGGCAATCCACTTGCAGGCATCATGTACTCTGCCCGATGTCCCATACTTGCCGTGAGAACAAGCTTTAAATCCGTTTTCACAGGAATCTTGAAAGAAAACTCACCTGTTTTATTGGTTATGCCTTCTAATAATTTGTTTCCGGCGCTGTCAAAGACCTCAATCCTTGAGTCAACACATTTTCTTCCATCGTTAAAATAGCTCTCTGTAAAGATCGTATCTGCTTCCACATAGCCGAAAATATTAACCTTATGCGCCAAAGCCTTAGAGCCTGTAGCAGATATAAATAAAATTATAAAAATCAGATTTAACCCGATCCTGTAACACCCCGGGTATTTTTTGAATAAATTATTCTCTTCCATCCTATCCCCCCAAATATCTCTGGCCTGGCTTTCCTTAAAAATCCCACACAAAACATGGTCAGGATCCCTTCGATAAGAATTGCCGGCTGAAATATGCATATATTCTCCTTGGAGATCTTTTGTTATTATTTCATATCGTGTGTCTTAACCCAAAGCACAGCGCCTATTTCAACAGATTTTGGCTCTCCATTGTATTTAATTTTCTCTTCATCCTCATTAAGGGCTGCAAATCCCCACCAGCCGGCCTTTGGCATGGCATAACTAAACACGCCGTTTTTGTCAGCCTTGACAACCTGGGTAATCATTGGATCAGCAGGCCATTTAACCTTGCCGTCCTGATTATAATATTCCACCTCCACTTCTGCATAGGGTACAGGCTGTCCGTTGACCTTTACAATGCCCTGAAAAATATTGCCTGTCCAGAGTCCGTATGGCCTGGTCAGGGGAACGATCTCTGTTTTCAATCCTGCTTCTTTATCCCATCCTTTTTCCATGCCGAGAGAATTTACAATCACTTTGGTATAGTGAATGATAAAACAGTCTTCAGCAGGTTCCCAGTAAGGTTCAGGCTCCACATAGAACAAATGGTCACCCGGGCGTTTAATTTTATAATCAGCTTGCCATGTTGAAAAATCATTTACTTTTTTCTCAATCAGACTTTTTAACAAATCTATTTTTCCCCCCTGAGCAATAACGCCGAACTTAGCCGGTTTTGCCATATTCATGTAATGGCCTTCCATAGGGTGGATGAATTTAACGTCAAGTGTAATATTGCGGTTTTCCGACTGCGTTACCATATCGTCCGACGGAATGATCATCCCGAAATGAGCAAACGCCGGAACAGATAGAACCAGAAACAAAAAAATTGCCGTAAAACCCGCACTTAATATAGCATTATACTTTTTCATATTTCGCTCCTTTTTTAAAATTGCAAAATTATAACAAGCAGCAAGGCTAAAACTCAACAGCCACTTGCACGGTAACAACATCCCTGTTGTCTTCAATCAAGCCATCTGCATTCCGATTGTTTTTATCATATGTTCCGTGCAGATATTCAGCTGAAAGAACTGTATACTTAAACAATTCCCAGCTTATCACCCCTCCATACTGTTTTTCAGGAAAAAGGCCGAACATGTCATCCGTACCTTCATATTTAACAGCAACCTGAAGTACTTCTACAGGCCTGAAAGCAACCTCGAAGTTCCATGCCGCAGGTCTGGTTGATCGGGCAATCCCGTTTCGATCCATAGCATAGGCCATCTCACCTGCCATAAAATCATCTAAAGCGGTCATGTACTCGGCCACAAAACTGAATTGACTGTATTCGGCAACCAGATAGGCGGCAATCCCGTCCACGTAGTCTTTTATCCGCATGTCCGGATTTCCATCAACATCCAGGTCAACATGGTTTTCATCCTGCAGCGTATCCGTATCCGCCACATTGCTCAGGTAAGAGGCCCCAAGCAACAAAGAAATCCCTTTCAGGGTATTCTCAGGATTATGGAAGCTGGCATCCGCAAAAAAGCCTTTTATCCTGCTTTCGTCCCTGCCTGTTTCCTGGATATCCCCGTGAAATGCCCCAATGCCTGCGGTAAACCAGTCTTTCTCACAGCCGATCTGAGCGGCTGATTCTCTTATTTCAAAAATCTCAAGATTCAAAGGATCTGAAATAAACCAGGATTTCAACTCGCCAAAATGCGGATAATATTTGCCTGCAAGAACATAGAGCCCGAAAGTCTCATCCGCACCGCCTATCTTGATTGTCCCTTCATCAATGCGCACCCGGTCCTCATCCTCGTCCTCCTCGTAAAGAAAAAGAAGACGCCCTTTTGTGTACGTATTGATGTCCGCATCCACGCCTAATTCCACTGTCGCAAGGGTAATATCATCATCGTGCAAACCTGTATGGCGACCCGTAGCAGGATCGTTCACTTTGTGTTTATCACTGCCAAACTCCGCCTCAATAATACCGGATAATTTAATCCTGTCGCTTAATCCCAAAGCTTTTTTGTCTTCCTCAGTTTTTAGCGGCAAGCGTTCTTCAGGATGCCCGATGATATGGGACGTCTGCTTTTTTAAGGCCTCAATCTCCTGATCCTTTTCGGCCAGATTCTTTTCAAGCTGACCTATCCTCTCTTTCAGCGCTCCGAGTTCTTTGATGATATCTTCAACAGATACCTCCTCACATCGTGCAGAAGCACTAAGCATACAACTGATAGAAACAAGCGCTAAAGCAATGAACATTAATCTTTTCATATATCTGTTCCTTTCTTTAATTTTATTAAGCGCCAGCAATATTTTCCATGTGCCGGTAACCTTAAAACAACATGGCTTGCCTCCACATAAAAAAAAAGCCACGAAAGCAACACAGACTTCTATCTGTTTTTTGCCTTCATGGCCTTGAATAAATATTTTTTATATTTGACGCTTGCTTTTATTAAAAATAAAAAGACTTCTTGTCTTTTTTTATCAATTATATCATTTAATTTATCCATGTCAAGGGCATTTAATGGATTTGTCAACAGCATTTCAATATGTCCAATTTTCATAGCAAATAAAATGTCGGGTTTGTTGCTTGTCTCGTATAAGTGATCTGATCTGGTCAAATAAAAATGGACACCTCTTTTAAGCTGGTTCTTATAACATGATTTTCGAAGTGTCCACTTTAAC
>JAGVGX010000253.1 GCA_020056865.1 Desulfobacterales bacterium | reverse complement strand
TCCATGTTTTCAGATGAACTTGTTGAGGCAGTTCTTGACGATCGAGAAATTCAACCTGATGTATTAATAGGTGCTATACGAAAAGGTGTGCTTGAGCGTAAATTAACGCCGGTTTTTATGGGATCAGCATATAAAAATATCGGGGTTCAGCCGCTTCTTGATGCGGTTACAGAGTATCTCCCTTCTCCTGTTGATGTTGTGAATGAAGCGCTTGACGTCAGAGACAAGGATGCCCGCGTTATTCTTTCTAATCGTTTCCAGGATCCTGTTGTTGCCCTTGCCTTTAAGCTTCAGGATGGACAATATGGCCAGCTCACATACATAAGGGTCTACCAGGGATCGTTGTCAAAGGGGGATCAGGTTATTAATGTTCGCACCGGCCAAAAGATTAAAATCGGCCGACTGGTTCGTATTCATGCGGATCAAATGGAGGATATAGGCAGAATTCCGGCAGGGTACATTGGAGCACTTTTCGGTATAGACTGTGCGTCAGGCGATACGTTTGTTTCTGAAGGCCTGACTCTTTCCTTAATATCAATGTTTGTTCCGGAACCGGTAATCGCTCTGTCGATTATGCCTGATGATAACAAGTCTCAAATAAATATGGCAAAAGCACTGGGCAGATTTACAAAGGAAGATCCAACGTTTAAAACCTATATGGATGAAGAAACAAATGAAACCATTATTGAAGGCATGGGTGAGCTTCATCTTGAAGTATATGTTGAACGCATGCGCAGAGAATATTCTGTTTGTGTTACTACAGGCCAACCCCGGGTTGCTTACAGAGAAACCATTACAAGAAAAGCTGACTTTAACTATATTCACAGGAAACAGACAGGTGGTGCAGGCCAGTTTGGCCGTGTTGCCGGCTTTATGGAGCCGGTTAAAGACAGTGAGTTTATTTTTGAAAACAAGGTTGTTGGAGGAAGAATTCCTACACAGTATATTTCATCCTGCGAGAAAGGCTTTAAGGCATGCCTAAGCAAAAGCCCAAAAACAGGCTTGCCGGTTACAGGGATAAAAGTTGTAATCAATGACGGTGCCGCGCATGCGGTTGATTCTTCTGATGTAGCATTTGTTGCAGCTGCTAAAGGCGCTTTTCGCGAGGGGTATATGAATGCAAAGCCAGTGATTCAAGAACCTGTTATGAAGGTTGTTGTCGAAACTCCAGCCGATTTCCAGGGGTCTGTAATTGGTCTTTTAAACCAGCGCAGGGGGCTGGTGTTGGGTTCTCAGGATCAAGGTACAATCTGTTCTGTAGAAGCAATGGTTCCTCTTGCAGAAATGTTCGGGTTTTCAACGGTTATACGATCAGCTACTCAAGGGCAGGCCCAGTTTACCATGGAATTTTCCAGCTATAAAGAAGTCCCTGCATCTATTGGCGAAGCGCTGCTTGAAAAAATTTTAAAGAAAAAAAAATAATCTTTTAAAATAGTTTAATTTTCTACAAAAAATAAAGCTTCAACCAAAGGGTAAGGAGTTTGTTAATATGAAAAACCATGATGTTTCTCATAACGGCCTAAAACTACAGGGTTATGATTTTGAGGATATCGTTCCTCACGGTAATTTCAATGCTGTTTTTTCACGGGCAGGTATCGGTAAAACATCATTTGTTGTCCAGATTGCATTGAATGCCATGCTAAAACAAAAAAACGTTCTTCATATAGGGTTGGGTGATCCGGTAGATAAAATTTCTTTGTGGTACAAAGAAATTTTCTGCTTGCTTGCAGAGCAAAATCAAATAAACTATCCGGAACTTTTTTTTGAATCCCTGCTTAAAAAAAGATTTATTATGACGTTTAATGTTGACACCTTTAGTTTTCCAAGGCTTGAAGAAAGGCTGAAGGATCTTTCTGAACAGAACATTTTTTCTCCGAGCATGCTTGTTATCGATGGACTTGACTTTGATAATACAGTGCAAGAGTCTCTTTCCGACTTAAAAGCGTTTGCGGAAAAAAACTCACTTCACGTTTGGTTTACGGTTCGAACCCATCGTCATGAAGACCCTGAGCATAGCTTATTTCCGGTTCAATTATCCAATATTGAGCATTTATTTGATCTTGTGATTCAGCTCAAACCTGATGGAAAAAAGATTTATATGCTAACGTTAAAAGGCGGAAGCGTTGGCGGGAGTGATCATAAGGTAATGATTGATCCTTCCTCAATGCTGATTCAAGTTGCTACATAGGTGGATTCACGCGGGAGATTTCTCCTTTTGATGATGGATTTCTATCATATTCCAAGCAGGGTTACCCATACATTTTAGCAAGGGACTTGGTAATCGTATTCTTATCCGCCAGGATTCTGCTGTTTCGCAGATCGGTCAATTTTTCAGGATCTCGTTCACCGGCAAGAATAGCATCCATGATGGCCAAACCGGTAACACTGCAAATATTGCTGATGACATTATGAAGTTGAAGGTTCATTTGGGTCATGGTTTTTTGCATGTGCTGCACATGAGTTGAAGAGGATTTAACCACGTTGCCTCAATGCCGGTTTTTAACCGTTTTAATCAGGAATTTTAAGGACGATGAATGACTGAATTCTCGATTGACGATTGCTTTAAAGATTTCTTTTGGATCTTTTTCCTGATCCGGCCTTCAAAACCATCCTAAAACTATCAACCTTTTCCCCTATTGCCCGCGGCTTCTTGAAC
>JAGVGX010000181.1 GCA_020056865.1 Desulfobacterales bacterium | reverse complement strand
CATAGTTCCAGGTTAAACACGGGCGTTGCCTTTACCCATACGCCGTCTATGGAAATTGACGCATATCCATGCCAATAGAATATGTCTTTATTTAACATATTTCGTTTCAGGCGTTCATTAGACATATGGTTTTTTACATCTGCAAAGCCTATGCGTGCAGGAATACCTGAAGCTCTGCAGCATGCAGCAAGAAGGGCCGATTTGGTTACGCACCATCCGTAGCCATTTTCCACTGTGGTGCTGGCTCTTAATCCTATAACGGAAATATCGACAGCATAAGGAAAGTACCTGATCCCGTCGCGTATGGCATAGTAAAAATTTACTGCAAGCTCTCTTGGCCCTGGCGCATTGCCGGCGTGTTTTCTTGCAAATGCCTTAACTGTCGGATGGTCGGAATTAATGACCTTTGCAGGTGATAGATATGGGTTTTTATCCGTGTCCATTAACTATATAGCAAATATTCTGTTTTGTTATTTATTCTTTCTGAATACGGACATTGGGGAAGATATGAGTTCTTTTACCCGGGCCTCCCGAATGCGTTCTTCATGTTTTGACTTTTTGTCATATGCGGTGTTGATTTTTCTCATCAACTCTTCTGCTTCACATGGTTTTATCAGAAAATCCATAGCACCCAGTTTCATGCCTTCAATAGCTGTTTCTACTGTCGCATGGCCGGTCAGCATGATCACTTCCGTAAGCGGCTTTATTTTCTTGATTTCTCTAAGCGTTTCAATTCCGCTCATTCCCGGCATGGCTACATCAAGTATGACGACATCAAAATTAAGTTTTTTAAGCATTGCCAGTGCATCATTGCCGTTATAAGAAGCTGTTACTTTATAATCTCTAATTTCTAATCTTTCTACAAGAGTATTGGCAAAACTTTCCTCATCATCTACGATCATAACTCTTGGTTTCATTGTTGACCTCCATAATAAAATAATTTTTTTATTTACAGTTCAACCTTTTCCGGGAGGCGCAGCGACAGTTCTCTGGATTTACTATCTATTATGATATCCGCATGAAGCGTTTTTGCAAGGAGTTGTTCCCTGTATCCAGGAAATATAGATGGAGATTTTTTAAAATCGCCATCTTTTAACAAGCACTTGATTATTGATGTTGTATCGGATTTTTCAATAATAATACTTACTGCTCCGGTATTATTGCATGACGCCATGGCAAATTGGATACAATCCCAGAGCAAAAACTCCAGAAGAAAGGGCTGTGTTTTTATTGTTACAGTATTTTCCGGCGATATCAAGTTTAATGTTAAGCCCATTTGTGAAGCAACCCGTTCCGAAAGCAACATAATTAGACCGGTTAATTCGTTTAAATCCACATCCCGATAATCTTCGTCAACACTATGGGCAAACCTATTCATGTTTCGAATGATGGTATCGCCTCGTTTGATTTGTAATTTTAACTGTTCGGCCAGGGTTTGAATCCGAACCGGATCGAGTGGTCGGCCTTTTTGCGCTATTAATGATAGATCTTTTAACAGGCCGGCTTTCTCGTTAACGATTGCCATAACATTTTTAATTTCATGAGAGATGGATGCTACAATTTTGCTAAAAAAATGAAGGCTTTCATTCTTAATAAAATTACTATCACTTTCCATGGGTTGTTCCTTTAATCAGAATTAAGAATTGAACTTATTTTTTTAATTAAGACATCAATATCTAACGGTTTAATAAGATAATATTGCTCCCCTATCTGTTTTGCAATGATGTTGAAATCTTCTTCAGAGCCATACCCGGTTGAAAAAATAAATTTCATATTCGGGTGCTTTTCAAGAAGCATATCTTTTAATACTAGTCCGCCACCGTTTGGCATTTTTAAATCCAGTATTGCTACATCAAAGAATTTTTGGTCGGCTTTTTTTAATGCGTCTTCAAGGGTTGCAACCCATTCAACATCAAGCCCTCGAAGCATTAACCTCTCTGCCAATGTTGAGACGAATTCAACCTCGTCGTCTACCAGTAGCACCTTCATGGCATAATAACTCCTTATTCCATTTTAAGCGGCAAAATTACCTTAAACGTTGTGCCTTTTCCTGTCTTGCTTTCAACGCTGACGATGCCCCTGATTTCCTGAACCAGATTGTAAGTGATTGACAATCCGAGACCTGTACCACCACGATTTGTCTTTGTTGAAAAGAAGGGCTCGAAAATTCGATGAATGTCGTCCTGTTGGATTCCACATCCATCATCACTAAATAAAATGTAAATCTGATGATCATTTTCCGTTCCGGTATTGATTTCTATGTGCCCGCCATCATCAACAGCGGCAAATGCATTGTTGATGATATTGACAAAAATTTGCTGCAATTTGCCTTGGTCACTTTCTATTTCAGGCATATTTGGGTCTATGTTCAGTTTGACGACAATCTTTCTGGAGTCCGCTTCTTTTTGGAAAAAGCTGAGTATTTCTACGAGCAATTCACTTATGCTTATCTTTTGGATGGATAGCTCGAAATTTCTTGCAAACGTCAATAGACGTTTTGTTATTGTTCCTGCCCGTTTCACGGATGAGAGGATGGCGTCGACAATGCCAATAAGTTTTTGATCATTTGAATATTCTTTCTTAATAACAAAAAGGTCTTTAATCAAACCTGCTTTTTCATTAATAATTGCAAGAGGGTTATTTATTTCATGGGCTACGTTAGTTGCAAGACGTCCGATGGAGGCCATTTTATTGGCATGTTCAACCTGATGGAGTGACATTAACCTTTTGTTATCTGCAACTTTAATTCGCTGTATCATATAACCTGATGTCCAAAGAATTACTGAAAGGATGACGGTAATACTCCCAAAAAGAAAGGCAATGAGTTTTAATCGAGTCTCAAACCATGGTTTCATGAGTTCACGTTTATTTTTAACAATCATCAGAATGAACGGCGAATTGTCAATGAAACGATAACCAATGACTAATTTTTCCCCATGTTTGTGCTCCGATTCATACACGCGTGATGTTTCCGAAAATAGCGGCACTGGCATGGGGAATATATCAAGAATGTTGCCATAATATCGGGAAGAGGTTTGAAGAGCCCCTTCATGATCGATCATGAAAGCGTCACCGAGACCCTCTAATTCCAAATTGGAAATGAGATCTTCAAAAGGTTTGATGCCGATGGATGCTCTAAGAATAAAAAATGATCCATTTGCCATTGTACTTTTTACAGCAATGACGAAATGAGGTACTTTCCGATATCCCAGAAATACATTGCTGATATGAGCACCGTGTTTAACCACTTTTTTATACCAGTCCTGATTGCTGTAGTTTTTCCCTTTGAGATTATATGGGCCAACGTAACTTTGTTGATAACCGGCAGAATCAATAATCCCAATGTCCATGAAACCGGTGCCGAAACTTTTTTGATGGTTTTTAAGTATGCTGGTTAACCGTTGTGGATTGTCAAGTTCTTGATAATTATTGTCGTAGATAATAAAGTTCAATGCGGATTTTCTTTCTGCAAGAAAAAAGGATATGGCACGCTGGGTATTGGATATAATCCGGGTGGTTCTTGCAACAGATTCGGCCTCTATTGAATGCTGGGTTACCTTATAGTCAACCACTGTTATGAAAATCAACGGAATTAAAGATACCCCGGCGGTGAGCAGTACCACAAATCTCCTGATACGCCCGTAGTTCATCAGGTGCTTTTTAGGCTGTATAAAACCATTTCCGGATAGCGGTTTTTTATTTTGCTTCATTATTGAGGTTATGATTTATCTGCTTTGTCTTCCTGTTTTAAGCGGATTTGAGTGTTTGCTTTTTTGATTGTTTCACTTAACTCATCGATATCGACTGGTTTTTGCAAGTAAGCAAATGCACCCATCTTCATGCAGGATTCACGATCCGCTTCAGACCCGTGTCCTGATAGAATAATGACTTCGATAGCCGGATTTGTCTTTTTTACTCTTTTCAACACCTCAATGCCATCAATTCCAGGCATTCTAAGATCTAAAATCATCACTTCAGGCTCGTCTTCCTTAATGAGTTCCAGTGCTGATTCACCGTCGTAAGCCACAGCAGAACCCATGTCTCTTATAAGCAATCTTTCAGAAAGCGTTTGGACGAATTCTCTTTCATCATCAACGAGCAGTATTTTCGTTGGCATTTCAAAATTTTGTTTCCGGTAAATATCCGCTTTATAAAAATCTGGTCCTACAGCTGTTTCCACGTTTTTAGTCCCCTTTATGCTTTTTGCTATATCTTTAAGTTCTTCTTCTAAACGGTTTAATAAAAGAACATGTTTGTTAATTGTTAACGTTACGT
>JAGVGX010000237.1 GCA_020056865.1 Desulfobacterales bacterium | reverse complement strand
CCATATATTTTCTTCAAGATTTTCACTGATGGTTATCTCTTTTTTGGTTTGTCTAAAAATCTGGTTTTGGATTTGTATAATACTGTTAAAGTCTGTAACTTTCATTTCCGTTTTTCTGTATTTTGCATAGGATAAAAGGCGTTTGGTAAGATTGGTCCCATTGTCTACCTGAATTTCAATATTTTTCAATCTCTTATACGCCGGCGCTTCATCACTTAACCCTAAAAGCATTAGAGAAACATTGCCTTGAATCCCCATAAGTATGTTATTAAAATCATGAGCAATACCTCCTGAAAGTCTACCTATGGCTTCCATTTTATGTGCCTGTCTTAACTGAGCTTCAATCTGTTTTTTTTCTGTAATATCGTTTAATACAATTACAAAATTTTTTGATCGCTCTTTTAATAACAAAACATCAATGACAACGTCATGATGATTTAAACTCACTTCGAATCCGTTCTCTATGATCTGTTCTGTATCACACGTTGATTGATCAAAATAAGACTTTATTTTTTTTTGATCACATGCATTAAATACGTCAAGAAAACTTAAAGCCAGCAATTTTTCCTCTGCAATGCCGATTAAACAAATAGCTGCTGAGTTTGCGTAAACAATCCTTCCATCATAGGTAAGCTCTAAAACACCTTCAGATAAATTATCAAGTATATTGATATAATGGCTTCTGGAACTCACCAGTTCCTTTGATATGTCTAAATTAAAACTTGGGGTACCTAATATTTTTTTTGTTAAAATTTCTGATTCCCATATATCTGAAGCATTAATCAGTGCAAGGACATGTTCGGCCATCTCGTTAAAAGGCCCTTTTGCAATACATGCGTCTGCTCCCAGTTGTTTTATATCAACAATTTCACCATTGGCAACACCGGATACAATGACAATCTTGACGTCTTTCATGCGGGGCATGCTGCGAATAACTCTGCACAGTTGTTTGCCGTCAATATAGGGCATAATAAGGTCAACAAATATCATATCCGGGACATAATTTTTTAATATATCAATAGCCAGCAGTCCATTTTCAGCTGACAAAGCCTGATGGCCCCGCTTTTCAATTAAATTCGTCATAAATTTTAAAAATACGGGGTGGTTATCAACAATTAACAATTTTTTCATATTTTGTATTCACCTCAAAACCACTTGAAATCTCAGGTCCTTTAACCCTATTCCTGCCTTCCTGTTTTGCCTGGTATAAAAATTTGTCTGCCTCGTTAATCAAACTTTCCGCTGAAATCTTTTTATCTGGCATGTAAAGCTTATCACAAGGCATGACGCCAAAACTCGCTGTAAGTTTGATGTTATGTTTATCCACGCGAATTATCATCTGTGAAACGGTGTTCCGTATTTTCTCTGCAACAATATATGCGCCTTCAAGTTCTGTTTCCGGCAATACAATTAAAAATTCTTCACCACCGTAACGAGAAACCCAGTCTATATCTTTTCTGATTATTCTAATAATACAGGCGACAAATTCTTTAAGCACACAATCACCTGCAACATGTCCGTATGTATCATTAATTTTTTTAAAATGATCAATATCACAAAATATCAGCGACAATGAGCGATGGTATCTCTTTGCCCTTTTGATCTCTTTTGGCAATACGGTTGTAATATATGAGCGGTTATAACTTTTGGTCAACATATCGGTAACTGAAAGCTTCTTGATCTGCTCACTGGCTTTTATTAAGGAACTTTCAAGATCAATGATGCGTTTACCAGTATTGATCCTTGCAAAAAGCTCAGCTTTGTTAAAAGGTTTGGTAAGATAATCATCTGCTCCTGCATTCAAACCACAAACAATGTCATCTTTGGAATCTTTAGCCGTTAGTAAAATAATATAAATATAGCGCGACAATTTTTTGCTTCTTATCAGACGGCATAATTCAAGGCCGTCGATATCAGGCATCATCCAGTCGGCTATTACAATCGGATAAAAATTTTTATTTAATTCTTCAATAGCCTTGCGCCCATTATCAACAGGTGTTACTTGATAACCGCCTTTACATAATACCTTTTCCAGCATCTTCAAGGAAACAGGATTATCTTCAGCTATTAGGATGCTAAAATGATTGTTTGAATCATTTTCCTTTTTTAATTCCAATGGGCTTTACTCCTTGGCATATATTATTCAATTAATGCCGGGCTATTGTTTAATAGCTTCAACATATGGATATAAGGAATAATATCTTATTCATATTTTATATCGGCGTTTGATGTATAATCTTTAATTTAAAAAAATATGATATATGAACACCTTGTTGTGTTTTGATGGGGTTATTTTTTGACACGATATTGGCAGTATGTTATAAGATAATTCATTCAAACCTTATGTCCCTTGCAAGTTATAAACCTAACCGCTTGTTCGAACACAATAGATTCAATTTTTTTATGATGAACAGAGCTTTTAATACAATTTTTTATAAAATTTCGTATCATATCTTCAACACGGAGGTAATATAATGCAAAAAAAAAGAAAATTGGGGAGAGGCGTTGCCGTTATCGGCGCAGGCATGTCAAAATTCGGCATGTTTAAAGATAAGGATTCTAAAGATTTATTTTCAGAAGCCTTTAACGAGACAATCGCATCAGTTGATAAAGGAATAGATCCCAATGACATTGAAGCCCTTTATCTCGGAAACTTTTCAAACGATTTTTTTGTGGGCCAGTCTCACTGGGGCGCCATGATATCCGATTTAATCGGCCTTACGCCTAAGCCAGCTACAAGAACTGAAGGGGCATGTGCCTCAAGCGCTCTTGCTTTCAGAGAGGGTGTTTTTGCCATAGCTTCAGGATTTTATGATATTGTTCTTGTGGGCGGTGTTGAAGAGATGTCAAAAACATCGTCTGAAGAAGTCGCACAGGGCCTTGCTTTGGCAACGGTGCCATATGAAGGTAAAATCGGTTTTACGTTTCCAGGGGTTTTCGGCGTTATTGCTACGGCGTATTTCGCAAAATACGGTGCATGCCATCAAGACCTTATGCATGTAACAATAAAAAGCCACAAAAATGCTCCTTTTAATCCAAAAGCCCAAATTCCTTTTACGGTGCAAGATCTGATGAATGCCAGGATCGACCGTATCAAACAAAAAGGAGGGCCAGCACCTTCCTGGAATAACGAGATAGATTTTTTAAGTGATGTATCTGCCAATCCACCCGTTGCCTGGCCTATGCATCTTTACGACTGCTGTCCCATTAGTGATGGCGCAAGCTGCATGATTCTTGTTGCAGAAGACCTGGCCAAAAATTTCACGGATAAACCCCTGCAGGTTATCGGTATAGGTCAGGGCAGTGGCCGGGGATTTCATGCTGCAAAATCAATTACATCTTTTGAAGCTACAAAAAATGCTGCAAAAGAGGCATACGGGATGTCAGGACTCACACCACAAGATATACAATTTTCTGAAGTACACGATTGTTTTTCAATGGCTGAAATTATACATACAGAAGATTTGGGATTTTTCAAACCAGGTGAAGGGTACAAGGCCGCGAGAAACGGCCTGACGGCTCTTAACGGGCCCATGCCTATCAATACTTCCGGAGGGCTTAAATCCAAAGGTCACCCGGTTGGCGCAACAGGGGTATCTCAACTCATTGAAGTCTGGAAACAGTTAAGAAATGAAGCAGGGAAAAGACAAGTTATGAAAAAAGATCTGAGAATCGGTGGTGCACATAATTTAGGCGGAACCGGCGGTACCTGTACATTTACTATTCTGGAAAGGAGGTAAGTTTAATGGAAGCCAGAAACATAAGCGACATCTCTTACGAGCAATATCTTAAAGAAGAAAAACTCATGGGATCAATGTGTAAAAAATGCAGTGCTCTTTTTACACCGCCACGACCCATATGCATAGAATGCTACGGTACAGACATGGAATGGGTTCAGATGAAAGGCAAAGGAAAGCTTTCTGCTTTTACCTGTATTACTGTTGGCCCTCCTTTTATGATAGAAGAAGGCTACAACAGAAAAAACCCCTATTGTGTTGGCGTTGTTGAACTGGAAGAAGGCACACGGGTTGATGCGAGAATCGAGGGGGTGGATCCGTTACAACCTGAAACTATAAAGGTGGGAACCCCACTCAGTGTGAAGTTTCTGCATAAAGAAAAAAACAATAAGCCATTTACATATTTAGCATTTGAACCTGAATAAACAATCAAATCAATGGGTGGTTTAAAATGAAAACGTTAAATCACCCATCACGAAATAGCATTGCTTAAGACGCTTTGATATTATACTTTTCTATTTTTCTATAAACAGTTGTCGTATTGACTCCAAGCAGCTTTGCCGCCTTCCTGCGATCCCCGCCTGAAATGTTCAGCACCTGTTGAATATGCTGTTTTTCCAGTTCAGCCAGGGTTAATATTCGTTTGTTGTCTTCCTCTTCCTCCACTTGCGAAAACTGCGGAAGATGTCGCGCTGATGACAATGTCAAGGAAGTATCTTGCTCCAAAAGCACCGAACTGGCTATGATGTTTTCCAACTCTCTTACATTTCCGGGAAACGAATATTCCAGTAAATATTTGGAAAAAATTTGAGATATTGATTCTATCGTTTTATTGTTCTTTTCAGCGTACATTTTTAAAAAATGTCTGGCCAGCGGGAGGATGTCTTTTTTTCTTTCTCTTAAAGGAGGAATCTTTATGTTGTACATATTTAGTCTGTAATAAAGATCTGCCCTGAACTTTCCTTTACTGATCTCCTCATTAATATCACGGTTTGTTGCTGATATGATTCGAACATCAATTCGCTGGATATTTGAACTCCCCAAGCAATAAAATTCCTGTTCTTCAATAACTCTAAGAAGCTTGCTCTGCAGGGACATGTCAAGCTCTGTAATTTCATCAAGAAAAAGTGTTCCCTTATCCGCCTGCGCAAAAAAACCCTTTTTATCGGTAGCTGCATCAGTAAATGCCCCTTTTTTGTGACCAAAAAATTCATCTTCAAAAAGGGTTTTACTAAAAGATGCCATGTTAACTGCAATAAACGGAGCTTTGCTTCGCCTGCTCAGATTGTGCAGCACGCGCGCAACCATTTCCTTTCCGGTGCCTGATTCTCCTGAAACCACAACACTGTAATCCGTTGGCGCCACAGCTTCAATTTGACGAAAAACAAGTGCCATCTTTTCATCTTCCGACACGATGTCACTAAACGCCTGAAGATTCTCGAGGTCCGAAAACAGCTGTTTTCTTTCAAAAAGAGATAGCCCATACCTAAGATTATATCTTTCCTGTGCACGATTAATAACGATAACAAGCTGGTCAATTTTTAAAGGTTTAACAATATAATCATATGCTCCGTTTTTCATGGCTTTTACAGCCGTGGATATATCATCAACAGCTGTCACGATAATGCACGCAATGTCCGGAAAGTATTTTTTTATCTGTTCAAGAACCTCAAGCCCTGTGACATAAGGCATCATAAGATCTATCAATACAATCGGAAAATGACGTTTTCTCAGCACATCAATGACATTTCTGCTGTCTGAAAGAACCGCCGGTTCAGGCATCCCATGACTTGCCATTGCAGCACGGATGCTCAGCAAAAGGCCGGTGTCATCATCAACAACCAAAACTGGTGATTTGTTATCAGGTATCAATTCCATAATTTTTTAAACCCAAAATACGACGTTTCATATCACTTAAGTCTTAAAAATAAAATGCCTTTGTAATCCTTTTAGTCTCTATGGTTCATCCATACTTAAAAGACGCTCAACATCATCCATCAGTTTCTTAATTTTGATAGGCTTATGATATACATTGGCAAACCCCATCCGATCAATTTCCTTGAGTTTCTCATGTTCCGTATATCCTGTAGTAATAATAACCTTGATATCAGAAAGCGCAGGGTCGTTTTTTAACGTACGACACACTTCAACACCATCCATTTGAGGCATAAAAATGTCCAGAATAACGATGTGGGGTTTATATGTCCCAAGTTTAATACAGGCATCCACACCATTGGATGCTTCATCTACAAGATATGCTTTATTTCTTGAAAAGGCTTCTTTAAGCAGCATGCGAATAGATGCATCATCGTCTACTATTAAAATTCTGGCTGCTTTATCTGTTTTTGTAGTTGGGAATGAAACAATAAAATCCGTTCCTTTATTTTTATTGGCAGTAAAACCAATTTCTCCATTATGGGCTTTAACAAGGTTGTAGGTTATGGAAAGGCCTAACCCTGTCCCACCCCTGTCATGTTTATTTGTCACAAACGGATCAAAAATATTTTTTGAAATTGATGCGTCAATTCCCGTTCCTGTATCAGAAACCAGAATATATATCTTCCCATCCCTGTAGCGATATCCAGTAGAAATACGTAATATGCCTTTGCCACGGCAATGATCCATTGCTTCAATCCCATTGAGTATAATATTGACCACAATCTGTTCAATGTTCTGAAGGTTACCATCAATCAAGGGCAAATCATCGCAAAGATCAATTTCAAGATCAACGCCTGAATCTGCTATAGCTTTTTTAGACAGGCGAATTGCATTTTCAACAGCATCATTGATATTGATCAAAGCTTTTTCAACACTATGGGATTCTCTGGCAAATTTTTTTAAATCAGATACAATTTTTGCAATTCTGTTTGCAGCCATATCAACATCTGCAATAAGTTGAATCAAATTTTTTTTTATAAAATCAAACGTCAATCCTCCATATGTTTTATCCGGATCGATTTTAACATATTCATCAAAAATTGGCATAAAGTCACGCCAAACTTTTTCCATAACCGGCATATTGTATATAATCAAATTGACGGGGTTGTTTATTTCATGAGCCATTCCTGCCACAAGCGTTCCAAGTGCTTCCATTTTTTTTGCCTGACGCAGCTCTTCTCTGCTCCTGATCAAGGCTTTTTCTGCGTCTTTTCTTGCTTTAATCTCGTTATTGAGTTCCAAAATAGCTGTTGAATCTTTTGAATCCATTATTACAAAACCTTTTCATAAAAAATCTGATATAATTTCAATATGTCTGCCATATTTTTGACAACCCGTCAACATTTGATCCTACACATATTACAAAATCACCTCCTGATAAATTATTAAAATAATTTATTGAATATAAAAAAACATGCCAGCAAAGCCATAATATCATATTAACGTTTATTCTAAAATTAAATCATTAGTAAAATTAGTTAGTTATATAACTGAAATGCCATTGCAACATTATGTTATCATCAGTGCCCACAAACGTGCCCAGCAAAGCCATGCTTTAGCCAACTTTTATCAAAGTGGCTTGAAAAATGCATTAACAAGAAACACAAAAACCATAAACCATAACTCATTGTATTATAGTAATATTATTCATGTTTTTTTATATTCCAGATAATTATGAATATTTTAATTGTTGATGACAGTAAATCCACACTTAGTCTTCTAAAAAAAAATATGACTAGT
>JAGVGX010000256.1 GCA_020056865.1 Desulfobacterales bacterium | reverse complement strand
TTATCGAGCAGCTCAATAGCCTCTGTACCCTGGCAGAAGATATGATTATAGAATGGCGCGACATCAATGACGGGTTGGAAATATACGGGAGCATCGATCGTCCATAAAACCGTCACAGCCCCGCTGTGTTTCATCTTTTTCACGGCAGACGACATAATCCTGTGGCCACCGGCTACAATGGCAATGTCCGGCCTCTCTTGGGAAGCAATACGAATCAATTGACGGTTTATGTGCTTCAAATCGAAGCGATTCAACCAGGGGATATGTTTTCTGATCCTTCCGGGAATAATATGTCTGCGATCATCAAACACAATTAATTCATGACCTAATACTTGTATTGCATTTTCAAAATATTCTGTGATGGTTAGGAACTCGGGATTGTGATAACTTGAGAGTAGTATCTTCATTTATATCTCGTTTCACCCGCATAATAAATTCAAAACGATACGGACTGCTTTATGACTTTTTACTTCGTGATTTAGCCTTGAGCAGAAGTAAAATGTCATTTGCAATTATTCTAAGTTTATTTATTATTGATATGGGTTGATAGCGGAATGTACAAAGAAGTCGCTCGTAAAAATGCCGCAGGGTCATTTTATCAGAAAGGCCACCGGCAGCCATTTGAACCAATGGTTCAGCAATTAAAATAAGCTTTGCGCGTTGTAAATATTTAAGGCTAAAAACCACATCTGCGACAATTCGGAAGTGTTCATTGTATGTACCGTTATCCCGATAAAATATGTTTTTAATTATCACACCTGGATGAGGAAGCCGGTATACTTTTTCGGCATGACTAAAGTGTGGTTGATATGTTCGGATCTCGTTTGTTGCCGGGTTGACAACTTTAACAGCACATGAAATTGCATCGTACAATTCGGCATCATGTGTAAATACCTGTGCAAGCACATCAGCTCCGGCGTAACAATCGTCGGAATTAAGAATATGTACCCACGTACCACGGGCCGCTGCAATGCCTTTGTTCATGGCATTGTATATACCGCTGTCTTTTTCTCGTATGTATATAACCGGATACGGGACAGCAGAACTATACTGTTCAACTATCTCCGGAGTATTGTCGCTTGACATATTATCAACGACGATGTGTTCGATTGAACGCATATGCTGCGCCTTGACACTTTCGAACAGCGCCGGCAGGTATGATGCACGGTTGAAAGTAGGAGTAACGATAGAACAAATAATATTATCCAAACATTACCTTCTCGCAATTTCACTTGGATTCTTTTGCATAACCACCAATATATGATCGGCAATAAAATGGGCTGCAGGTGAAGATGGCCAACGACTCGCGCGACTGAACGGGTAGACCTTGCAAAGAGCTTTGTTAAGTAATGGAAGTTTTTTACTCCATTTGAGCATCAAATAAACAGTGCAATCGATAAGCTGTCGTATTGTTTGACCGATTGAACCTACATAATGCGAAAAAGTCTGTGTCTTAAAAATGTGCAAATTATTGTTTTCTGCAAACCAATTAAACCATCTTTTGTTAAAAAAGCTCACGTGTTCAGGGAAATAATACCAGTAATCAAGGCGCATTATGCGCCATAACCATGAATGAATATTTCCTGTTGATATAATTAAAATTCCAGTTGGTTTAAGCAACGATGTTGCTTTCTTTAGAAATTCGCCTGGCGATACAATATGTTCAATAAGATCTACCATTAGAATGGCATCGAAAAGAAGATTTGATTTGCAGTCGTCAATTATCTTTCCGATAATGGTTACTCCATGTTGCGCCGCAACTTCCGAAGCGCGAGTGCTGGGTTCTATACCGTATTTTTGATATTTTTCCGGCAGCATCGCAAGTAAACCTCCGCTGCTGCAGCCAATGTCGAGAACTGAGCCTTTGGGAACCAGTTGACTAAGTGCTTCTACAATCAGTTTATGATCTCCTCTTTTAAGATGTCCCTGGGACCATGTTTTTGCTGCACCTTCCTGGTATTTTTCGATGAGCTCGGATGGTTGTGTGTAGGGGTGCCTGAAATAAAAAATACAATATTGACACTTAAATAAATTGCCGGGATCGGATAATATAAAAAGGCCGGGAATTGCAGTAAGTTTGCCGAGACTTGTAACCTCAGATTTTCCGCAAATGGGACAAACTATGGCAGGTTTCATACCTTTTTTCATATTCGTTGTTTGCGGATTTGCCCCGGAATACCAGAAAAAATTGTGTTAGGAGGAACATTTTTTGTAACGAGGGTTCCAGCGCCAACAACAGCACCTTTGCCAATGCGAATACCTGGTAAAATTATGCAATGAGTGCCGATCCAAACATCATCTTCAATAAAGACATTTTTTTCAATTAATGTATCAAACATTATTTCTTTAGAATAATCATGTGTTAATGATGCAATTGCGGTATGAGAACCAATCATTACTCGATTCCCTATATTTATTCCACCTTTTCCCCACATGTGTACATAAGCGGCGATTGAAACATTGTCTCCAATTTCAATCATTTGAGGATTTACAACTGTGACAGGGAATTGAACACTAAGTAATCTTCCGCAAGTCTTTAGCGATTTGCAGAGAACAATTAATTTTGCTTTGTTTGAAATTTCACTAATAATCGAAGTTGGCAATAACCTTTTGGAATACCAACATATAAGAATATTCAACAACATTTGTTTGAATCTATATTTTAAAGATTTAATACAAGATAAACTCATAACAATAAACCTGTATTTATTTGGTAAAATTTGTTTCCCAAGGAATTGAAAGCGCTAATTTCCCTCTAAATGTATCCCCCAAATATGCC